>WRNL01000107.1 GCA_009776625.1 Methanomassiliicoccaceae archaeon
AAACTGGTCGGGCTGAGGCCCGCCGACGAGGAGGGTGTGGCGGCGGCCGTCAGGATACTGGTGCTCAACGGCAGGGACGAGGCCGCGTCGGCTATTGTTGAGAACGCGCTGAGGGCGTTGCCGTCCTCCGTCCCCCTGCTCATAACCAAGAAGGAGCTCTGTTCCGCCAGGGGGGACCAGAGGGCGGTCATAGACGCCTGCCGCGGGATACTGGCGGCGCAGCCCGACAACAGCATGGTCAGGAACGACCTCGCCGAGGCGTACGCCGCGACAGGCGACGTAGGCGCGGCGAGCAGGATGTACCTGGAGATCGGCCCTGCGGCGGACAAGGCCGGGCAGGGGCGCCAGGAAGCCCCAGTGGCGCAGAGGCAGAAGGCGCCGGAGACGATAAAGAGGTACGCGGAGAGGGTGCTGAGGCGCGCATACATATCGAGGCTGTCGCTGAGCGACCCCTCGCTGATAGAGGCGCTTGACATAGACGAGGCCACTGCCAGGGCGATAATGGCGTACCTGTCGGACATAGCGGAGTACGGGGATATATCCCCCGGGACCCCGGAGTTCGAGAGGATGGAGAAGCTGTCGTTCAACGCGGTGACCAAAGGGAACTGCACCGGCCTGGAGAGCGAGCCGGTCATAACCATACCGTGCGCGTACGTCGCCGGAGGGGCGAAGGACGCGGACGAGGCGAAGCTCCTGGTGGCCTACGTCTACAAGGCGCTCAGCTCCAGGAAGTCGTCCAAGGGGATCACCCCGGAGCTGAGGAAGATGGCGGAGGGGACCAAGAAGGGCACCCCCATCGACGAGATAATGAGGGCGCACAAGATAGGGGCGTACCAGGCGAAGCAGGTCAGGGACAGCCTCTGATCAGTACCTGTCCATCTCGGACTTCATGTACTCCCGCATGAGGCACGTGGCGTAGTTGCCTTTGGTGAGGGAGAAGCTGACCTCGTAGCCGTCGTCGGTCACCCTGTGGGACAGGCCCGACACGGGGCACAGCGCCTCCCTCCTGCTCCCTTTGGAGCTGCAGTGCGGCAGGCCGGGGACGATGAAGTCCTCCTGGGATATGCCCTCCCCATCGATGACGGACCTCTCTATCTCCCCCATCTCCCCTGCCGATGCCTCGCTCTCCGAGCCGAACAGGGGCACCGTGACGAACGCCCTCCCGGACCTGACCTGCCTGGCCACGAGGTCTATGTTGCCCTCCGTCGTCTGTATCGGGTTGTCGTGGAGAGGCACCCTGTCGGCGTCGAGGGGGATGACGACGTCCCCCACGACCGGCATGTTCAACGGGAGCCCCCTCCCCATGCGCATGCTGAGCATCCTGTTGAAGAGGTACGACTGGTAGGCATGCACGAACATCATCTGGAGGTTCTTGGGGAGCCTCTCGACCGCCCCCTTCCAGTCGCCCGGGTGGGACGCGATGTGCTCCACCATGACCTTCTCGAACGACAGCGAGTCCGGCATAGCCTTCAGGAGGCGGCCCCAGTCGTCGCTCTCCGACAGTGACGCCCTCGCCTCCGAGACCTCCTCGCCCTCCAGCGCGGACAGGTCGGAGACGTAGCCCCGGACGGCGCCCTCTATGTCCCCCCTGACTATGGACTCCCCCACCTTGTGCGTTATGGGCCTGACGGCCCCGAACCTCTGGACCCCGAAGTAGTTCGGGAAGCCCCCGGCGGCCGCCACGGCGGAGGAGACGGCATCGAGTATCCCAGGGACGGCGTCCCCCCCGGCCTCGCACTCCTTGACCCGTATCACGAAGGAGTTCCCGATCAGGTCCCCGATCCGCACCCCCCGCCTCGCGGTGTACATGCCGCTCATCTCCACATCCTTCAGGGAGACCCTGCCAATCGAATCCATCGGGCACTCGAAGGACATGAGCTGGGTCGTCACCGCCCTCTTGTCCTTGGTCCCTGCGAAGCCCACCCTCTCGCGGGATATCCCGATCCCTCTCGAGATCATCCTGACGAGGCGGTTCGTCTCCCAGTTCCTGCTGGTGACATCGGCGATGACGAACCTCCCGTCAGGGGCGGCGTCGGGCCTGTCGGAGATCTCCCTGACGACGAAATCCTCAGGCTCCTTCTTGAGGCGCCCCCCGGTCCCGTCGATGTCGGTGAGGTAGAACGACATGCCGACGTCCGCCTCGGCGGTGCGGCACTCCCTGTATGGGCCGCTCATTGCTTTACCGTCGAGAAATAAGCGGTTATCGCCTTGGAGGCCTTCTTGACCGCGTCCTCCGGCTTCCCTTTGCCGACCTCCACGTGCAGCATGGAGTCGCTGAGCTCGGGGTGGTGGTTGATGTACCTCACCATGGCGACATTCTTGTCGTCGCTGAGCATCTTTATCAAAAGCTCTATGATCGTTGGATCCTCGTCGGCGAACCCGAGCGTTATCGTCTTATCTGTCTTCTCGACGGTATAGACTTCCATGCGTTGCGATTACGGTACGGGTAATAAACCTTTCCGTAAACTGTTCCGGCCGGGGGCGCATGAGCGCCCTGGGCTCAACCACGCCTTTCCTCAGCACCGTACATCATATCCAGGGTGATCAGCGCGACCCCCTCCGCCTCCCCCCTCTCCTCGAGCCTGTCCGTGAACCCGGATCTGGAGAACAGGGCGTAGCGCTTGGCATCGAACCCCTTGACGTAGCCGGCGTTCCCCCTCAGCTCCTCCAGGACGTCCGTGTCGACCTTGCGTTTAGTGAACTTGCACTCGGCGAACAGCCCTTCGACACCTCCCCCCCTGCCTACGGTGCCTATGACGTCTATCTCCGCAGTCACGCCCTTGGACGTCGACCCCCACCATTTGCCGGTCATTGGGTATCCCAGCCTCTCCCTCACGTATTCCGCGCACATTCCCTCGAACACGCGCCCCATGTAGTCTGGGAACTTTGATTCGAGGTTCCTCGATGTATCCTCCAGGGACGCTCCGGAGACGGACTGGCCCTGACCGATGACCATCCTATAGAAGAACCGGAAGAGGTTGTCGGATAGGTGGTACCTGCCCCGTTTGTCGCTTTTCTCGTTCATGGGCGATACTCTTTCGACATAGCCCAGGTCGATCAGGTCCTCGAGTCGTTTCGAGGCCTCTGGAGCGGCGATGCCCGACCTGTCGGAAATGTCGCTCAGCCTCGACGATCCAGAGGCCATGGCCGTTACGACATCGTTGTATTTCTTCGGGTCGAGGAGCTCCTGGAGGATCAGGGACTCAGGCTCCGAGGACATCACGGAGCCGTCGGTGAAGAACTCCCTCGCCATTATACTGAACACGTCCTCTTTGCCTGAGAACCTCTCCAGGTACATCGGCACGCCGCCGACCGCCCCGTACACGCAGGCCCTCTCGTAGCTGTCCCTCCCGGGGAGGAACTCGGCGGACTCCATGAAGCCCATGGGCCTGACATGCATCTCGCGTGTCCTCCTCCCGTAGAGCGGGCTCTGGTATCCCAGGACCTGGCGTTTCATAAAGCTCATGCTGGAGCCGCAGAGGATCAGGAAGAGCTTTGTCCCAGGGGCGGTGTGATCGATGAATATCTGCAACGCGCTGAGTATGTCCTCGTCCGACTCCGCGAAGTACGGGAACTCGTCTATCACCAGCACTAGCCTCTCGCTGGCATCGTCGGCTATCGCCTTGAACAGTTTGTCAAAGTACAGGATGCCATCGTCTGCGGCGGCACCCATCACGGCCTCGTTGAACAGGCGCATGTTAAGGCCGCCTTTGGAGCGCACCGCAGTGAAGAAAACGGTGCGTTTGCCCTTCGTGAACTGTTTTATTATCGCCGTCTTCCCGACCCTCCGACGCCCGTATATGGCTACGAACTCGAACCTGTCGCTGGCGTACCATTGCTCCAGCAGCCCCAGCTCGTTCTTCCTGCCTACGAACCTGTCCATGCGGATGGATGGCTGCCCATGTAGATAATGGTTTTTATTAATTTTTAAAAATAGAAATTAATTTGATTAATTTCAAAAATTGAAATTTATTAAATTATTTTCTTCAATAGAAATTTTTTGTGCTGGATAAGGCGTGCCCGCCCCAACTCATCAGTCCGTCACCCTTTGCCCTCCGACTGCATCCCGTACATGCTGAGGACCTCGCTGGCCGTGGTGCACTCCTCCGGCCCCTTGTCGTCCCTCACGCGGCCGGTGAACCGCGGGAACCTGAGGCCCAGGCCGGCCCCTTCCTTGACGGCGCCCCATGCCGCCGTGTGGGTCGGGCTCAGGCTGACCTCGGCGGCGACGACCTCCAGCACGACCGTCGGAAGGAACCATACGTCCGGCGCCATCTGGGAGTCCACCGTCTGCGGGCGCCCGTCGCTCAGGTACCTGTCGAGCATGTCCGGCAGGCCGGCGAGGAACACGTCGTCGAAGCCGGTGCCGAGCTTGCACACCGTGCAGTGGCGCCCGGTGTCCTCGTCGAAGGCGGCCATGAGGAGGGCGCCGTACTTCCCGGCCCTCTTCCCCCTCCCGTAGAACGCCCCCACCACCGTGAGGTCGAAGGAGTCCGTGAGGGCCTCCTCGTAGTCCTTCTTGTACTTTATCCAGTGGAACCCCCTCGACCCGGCCCGGTACTCCGAGGACAGCGACTTGGACATCACGCCCTCGCACCTCCTGCCCAGCGCCTCGGCGAAGAACGCCTCCCCCTCATCCACGGTGCCGACGACCTCCATGGCCGTGAGCCCCACCTTCTCCGAGGGGCCGAACGCCGCCGCCAGCCTGGACCTCCTCTCCTCGAACGGGAGGACCGTAAGGTCCTCGCCGTCCTCGAGGAGCATGTCGAACATGAACATCCTCACGGGGTGGTCCTCGACCGCCTTGTCCATGCCGTGCTTCTTCCTCCTGTGCGTCACGTTCTGGAACGGCAGCATCCCGCCGTCGGGGCCGACGGCCACGCACTCGCCCTCCACTATCGCCTCCGACGCCTTGCACCGCGCCCTCAGCTCGGCGGCTATGTCGGGGAAGTTGGGGGTGAGGTCCTCCATCCTCCTGGAGTACAGCTTTACCGATTCCCTGCCGATGTGGGCCTGCGCCCTTATGCCGTCGTACTTGAACTCCATGGCGCACCTGCCCCCCATGCGCTCGAGGATCATGGGGATCGAGGGCAGGCGCTCGGCGAGCATCACCTTTATAGGGCTGCCGACGGCCACCTTGACCCCCCTCGCGGCGGCGACCCCGCCGGCGGCCACGGCCTCGGCCAC
>WRNL01000108.1 GCA_009776625.1 Methanomassiliicoccaceae archaeon
GTTCTATGATGATTCAGATCGTCCGTTCTGGTTGCGAAACATAAGATAAAGTCATAGGTAAAAATGTGGTTTGCCAATAGAAAGTCCTATGGAAAAATGTGGTTTATATGCTCAAAGTCCTATGGAAAAATGTGATTTATAGTTAAAAAGTCCTATGTAAAAACGTAAGTTAAAATAACATCGTAGACATATCTGGATGATGCTCAGGCGAAAGGTAGCAGATCAACTGATGGATTGGAAGAATGATCCGGATAAGAAATCACTTCTTGTGCGCGGTGCAAGGCAGGTCGGGAAGACATACTCGATCAACGACTTCGGGGAGAAGAACTACGGCACATACGTTTACATCAACTTCGTTAAGAACCCAGAATACGCGACGATATTCGCCGGAGACCTGGATGTCGATGCCGTCTTGAGGAGAATGTCCGCCTTCTTCCCTAAAGCCAGGTTCACTCCAGGGGACACGTTGATCTTCCTTGACGAGATACAGAAATGCCCAGATGCCCGGGTGGCATTCAAATTCTTCACCATGGACAAGAGGTACGACGTCATCGGCTCCGGCTCTCTGATGGGTGTGATGTACACGGAGGCGTCCTCCTATCCCGTCGGGTACGAGGACAGCATAGACATGCATTCGCTTGACTTCGAAGAGTTCCTATGGGCAATGGATGTCCGAGAGGACATAATCGGAGAGGTGAAGAAGAGCCTCGTTGAAAAAAGGCCTATAGACGCTGTGTTCCTCAACAGGTTCAATGAGTTCTTCAGATGGCATATGGTCGTGGGGGGGATGCCTGAAGTGGTGGAAACGTTCAAAAAAACCAATCACTTCGGAAAGGTACGAACCGCACAGAGGAACATCATCCGCACATACATCGATGACATAACGAAATACGCCCCCGCGGTTATGAAGAATAAGATACTCTCGATATTCCACACGATACCGGTACAGCTGGCAGGTCGCAACAAGAGGTTCGTATTCGCAGACGTTGATGACAGCGGCGGCGGCAGATACGACAAATACGGCAACAGTATAATGTGGCTGTACGAAGCGGGCATCATCAACCTGTGCTACAACCTCACCGAGCCTGCGATCCCCCTGCTTTCAAGGAGGAAGAACAATTCCTTCAAAGTCTACATGAACGACACGGGGCTGCTGATGGGTATGATGGAAGAGGGGCTGGCGAGAGGCATCCTGAACAGCGACCTGGACGTCAACAACGGCGCCATGATGGAGAACATCGTGGCCGAGATGCTCGTCAAGGAGGGTTACGAGCTCAACTACTTTGAAAAGAACGGCACCCTTGAAATAGACTTCGTTCTGAACCTGGGCGGCGCCGTCACAGCCGTAGAGGTGAAATCCGGGGACGACAAACAGTCCAAATCACTAGGCGTCGTGATGTCGAAAACCTACAAAGTAAAACGCGGCATCAAACTGCAGGGCACGAACGTCGTCATAGATGACAAGGGCATTGAGCGCTACCCCATATTCGCAGCGGCGTTCATGCGCTCGATGAACGAGGAAACATGGGATACCAAGGCCGTGTCGAAAGCCCTCGACGGGATGCGGTGACATCGCCTTGAAAGCAACACTGGCACTATCAAAAAACGAACGTTCGCAGACTCCGCCAAATGTAGGCGCATAGGTTGCTGGGATGGCTGCCGGAAACATTACCGCGCCCAGCATGGACGGTTTCGGCACGCATGAAGCCACATCATCCTGAACCAGCCATGGGGCGACGAGGTTTTCACGGGCAAGGACTCAAATCAATAGGTATATTAGTCGAGAACGACTACCAGCCGATGCCTTGATTAACAATCTGGCTGAGGCGTTTGGTTTGTCAAAGGATGATGTTGGACACCAAAGGAGGGGAGCCGCACCATGCGGCGACCAAGGGAAGCTGAGCCCGTTCCCGGAGCTGTTCAGTGTGCGCCTCAGCCCTGTGTCTGGGGACAAAGCGGGCGACGGCGTGCCCGGAGAGCCATCGGGGCCCTTGCTATGCGCAACGCCAGACGACCTTGGCACGGATCCTTTCGCGGAATCGTACAGGAAGGACGTGCTCGGATACTTTGACGCGTTCATGGAAGAGTATGCGCCGCTAATAGAACGGGAGGTGGAGAGGTTGTTCGGCGGGGGGCGCCCCAGGTACATGGTCACCACTGGGATAGGGGCGAACGAGCAGTTCGCGCACTTCGCCGCCTCGGCGAACAACAGGGACGGGGGCCACCGCCTGGAATGGCTGGTCGTCGACTCCCCCAAAGGGCTTTCGTCCCTGCCCGAGGACGCGACCGTTGGCAACACGCTGTTCGTCGAATTCTCCCGCGGCGGCCTCACCGAGGAGACCGTGAAGATCCACGAGTACACCCCCCGGGGCGCGAAGAGGATCGTGTTCTCCAACAGCGGGCCGCTTTTCGACCTCGCGAAGAGGGACGGGAACCTGACCCTGCCCATCCCGAGCGAGGTCTCAGGGAGGTACGGCAGGAACAGGACCCCCATCCTCCTGGCGCCGATGCTCATAGCTGGCATGGACGCCAGGCGGTACTGGGGTGACATCGACAGGGCGGTCAGGGCGTTCGACGTCTCGGACCGGGGCTCCCTGCCGTTCGTGATTGCCGAGTTCATACTGGCGAGCCAGAGGCTCCATTCCAGCAACCTGGTCTACCTCGGGTGCAACGACGACGGCCTCGGGCTGCTGGCGGACCAGCTCATACAGTTCTGGAACGAGGGCGTGAACAAGGCGGGCAACGACCTGATCATGTCCCGCTTCTTCGGCCTGCCCCGCGACTCCCACACGAACATCGAGGGCATACTGGGGAACCACCAGCGGAAGATCGGGGTGTTCCTGCTCAGGACGGACATGAGGGGCGGGGCGGCGCACCCCCTGGTCTCCGATGCCATTGACGCTATCGACCTGGGACATGAGGGGCTCCGGCTCGGTGACGAGGAGGTGGTCCTCGCCCTGGCCAACTACAAAAGGTTCTCCGAGCTGATGCCGACCATGCTGATCGATGTTCCAGGGGAGGCCACGATGACGCACTCGGCCGTCCTGGGCCAGCTCTTCGCCGATGTGACGTTCGTCTACTCCAGGCTCATCGGGGTCGACCCTGGGTCGAACCCGGAGATCAAATCGGTCAAGGATCTCTCTGCAAAACTTCTGTCGTCTGCGGCAGAGGAGCTAAGGAAGCCCGGCTCGACAATGAGAGGGACTTTCCAGGGCCTGTGCGACCGGGGCTGACGGCCGCCTTTGAATAAGCCGAATGGAACATTCACGCATGGCTCAAGCCCTGTGCGTTCCCCTTTGGAAGGGGGTGGGCAGTTCCACCCCAATAATGGTCAATTACCTAACCGTTCAGAAGAAAACATCATGGGCAGGCTGTTGCGACACGCATGACCCTTGCGCAGCTAAGCGAATACTATCGCAAGAGCGCAGAGGCGGCCGCAGAGAGCACGGCCTCAAAATAGCCGCCAATGCGAACAGCTGATGTCCTGCCGTCGTCTGCCAGAAACCCACTGCGATTCTGTCTCCCCTATTCATCGGAAACAGTGGCCTGGAATCCTCCTCGTGTTCGTAGGCATCATAGCTATAATCACGATTATATAATCACGATTATACCTTTGCATGCCAGTGCCTGGCTTTAGAGTTGTGGGCGTGATGCCGAGGGGCCACATCGACGGGCGGGGCGGTCACGCCGCGGGGGCGCGCGCCCTCCTCCTGGCGTACAGCGACACGGCCACCGTCGCCGCCAGCACGGCCAGTATGAAAGCGAGGGACGCCACCACGTCCACGTGGAAGTAATCAGATGCCAGCATCTTGACGCCTATGAACGCCAGGATCACACCCAGCCCGTACTTGAGGTACTCCAGGCGCTCCATCGACCCCTTTATGACGAAGAACAGCGACCTCAGCCCGACGACCGCGAAGAGGTTCGACGTGTAGACTATGAACTTGTCCGTGGTTATCGCCAGCGCAGCCGGCACCGAGTCGAAGGCGAACATTATGTCCGTGAGCTCGATCACGATTATGCACACGAACAGCGGGGTCACCATCCTCACGCCGTCGACGACGGTGAAGAGCCTGTCGCCGTGGAAGCCGGTGCACATGTTGAACCTCCTGCTGAGCCTCGCGGCGATCCTGCTGTCCTTCCCCTCGTCCTTCTTCATGACCGTCTTTATCGCGGTGATTATCAGCACCGCGCCGAAGATGTACATCATCCAGTCGAACATCTCCAGGAGCTCCGCCCCTGCGAAGATGAACAGGGCCCTGAACACGAACGCCCCGACAACCCCGTAGAACAGCGCCTTGTGCTGGTACGCGTCGGGGACGCAGAAGTACCCGAATATCACTATGAACACGAAGAGGTTGTCGACGCTCAGCATCTCCTCTATCACATAGGCGGTTATGTACTTCGCCGCCGAGTCCGCCCCCATCTCGAAGTATATCAGGACGCCGAAGGAGAGCGCCAGGCCCACCCAGAGCGCGGTCATCCCCAGCGCCCTCTTCACCGACATGTGCCTCGCGCCCCTGTTGAGGACGCCCAGGTCGATGGCGAACATCGCGATGATGACCGCGAAGAACACCGCCCACATCGCCGTAGAGTCAATCATGGTATGCCGCCTTCTCTCAACTGGGATGCCGTCGGCTTATTTCAAAGGTCGTCCAGCTTCTGCCTCAGCTTCGACCTTCCCTTCCCCGCCGGCTTCTTCCCGGCCTGCTCGTCCAGCCTCACTAGGAGCTCCCTCTCCTGCGGCGACACCTTGCGGGGGACCTCCATCTTCACGCGGACCATCATGCTCCCCCTCGCGCTCTGGTTCAGCCTCGGGAGGCCCTTGCCGGCCACCCTCAGCACCCCGCCCACTTGGGTCCCGGGGGGTATGGCGATGGATATCGTCTCCCCGTCGACCGTCCTGACGTTCTCCTCCCCGCCGAGGACGAGCTTGGGGTAGGTCGTGGCGACCTCCGTCCAGAGGTTCGCGCCGTCCCTCTCGAAGCCCTTCTCCCCCCTCACGTGGATGAGCACGAACAGATCGCCCGGCGGGCCGCCGTTGTGCCCCGCGTCCCCTGCGCCAGGCACGCGGATCTTCATGCCCTCCTCCACCCCCTTCGGGACGTTG
>WRNL01000109.1 GCA_009776625.1 Methanomassiliicoccaceae archaeon
ATAACCCTAACTTCCACGAGGAGCCGCGAGGGCGCCCCCCCCCCCTCTTGGGCGGGCTCACCTTCCGTCCTTGTCGACGTACTCCCTGATGTACTCCTCCGCCCCGTCCATGCTGAGCATCACCTCCTTCATCAGGTGCTCCTCCGCCTCCTTGACCCTGTCGAGCGTGAGGTACGTGTTCGCGACGTCCTGGTGCAGCCTTACCAGCACCTGTATGTCGTCGAGCCTGTTCGCGGACAAAAGCTCCTCGAGGAGGGATATGGCCGCCTTCCTGTCCAGGATGTACTGCTCCAGCAAGCCCCTCCTCTGCTCAATGTCCCCCCTGAGCACCAGGGCGAACACCAGGGGCATGGGGTCCTCCAGCGACCCCTCGTCGAAGAGCCCGTACCCCGTGCGGACGGCCTCGTTGAACAGCCAGAGCGCCTGGGCCTCCATGCCCGTCTCCTCCATAGACTGCGCGCTCATCACGAACATCTCCAGGCGCCTGTTCCTCGACCATCCGTCCGTGAGTCCGGCGAGCTCCGCCCGTATCTTGTCGGCGAAGGGCGGGACCCCCTCCGGGCGCCCGCCGTTGAGGAGGCCCTCGCAGCAGCCGAGGCACATCTGCACCACCTTCCTCCTGTCGTAGAGCCTGGAGCCCTCGTCGAACTCGTGCAGGCGCATCGACGCTATGGCGTAGTCGTCCGCCATCATGCCGGGGTCGCTCTCCGCGTATATCCCCCCTCTGGACACGAACACCCTGACGAAGCTCCCCGGGTCTACCGGCTCCCCCTCGCGCTCCATCCGGATTATCATGTCGACGGCGTCCTCGAGGTCTGACAGCGCGGACGTGTAGTGCTCCATCATGGAGAGGACGCTCCCCCGGTCTATCAGGGCGTCGAGCATCTCGGCATCGGGGCATCCGGCCTCTTCGAGCCGGTTGACCCTGTCGTTGCAGTCCTGCAGAACCGCCTCGAGGTGTTCGTCTAAAGATGGGGGCATCGCCTGTTGCTATGCCATCTTCCGATTTAAACCATGACCTTTCCGGAAGGGGTGCCGGCATCCAACATCCTGTCGAGCTGCCCCACGTAGTAGAACGGCAGGTTGATGAGCCTGAACTCCTTGCCGCCGGGCGTGCGGGCCACATCCGTGGAGAGCGGCCCCGACCAGACCCTTACAGCGACATCGTGCGGCGCGGCGTCCATGAACAGGTGCAACGAGCGGAGCCTGGCGTTATGCCCTGATTTCACCTCTATGGGGATCACCCTTCCGTCGTGCTGGAACACGAAGTCGACCTCAGCGCCTGAACCCTTTTCGTTCCGTACCCAGAAGTCCCGCTGGTTCGAGACGCGGCTGTCCAGCGCGAGCAGCTCCTGGGCGACCGCCTGCTCGGCGGCCTTCCCGCGCCATGCGCCCGTTATGTCTGTTGCGCCGAACACCTCCTTCTGGACCTTTGCGGCGTAGTTGACCAGCCCGCAGTCGAGCCACAGGAGCTTCGGCGGTCGTTTCAGGTCTTTCGACATGGGCGCGACGGCATCGGTCACCGGGTAGCATAGCTCCAGGATGAAGGCTTTTTCCAACGTGCGGAACGCCTCCCCCATCTCCCGCGCCTTGTATGATGACCCAGCGAAGCCGCCCAACGTCACGCGCTCGGCGGCGAAGTTCCACCCGGAACGCAGGATATAACGGATCGCCTGGCTCATCGTGTCGTTTTTCGCATACTTCTCTATGTCGTCGCGATAGCTGGTCAACAGGCTCTCGTAAATGCTGCTCAGGCCGAGGAAGTTCTTGTTGGCGGCATAGTCCGCTACCACCTCCGGCATGCCGCCTATGAGCGCATAGGTGTTGAACAGGTTCATCGTCTTCGTGTGGAGCGCCTCTGGAACCCTACGGTCGAGGAGCGCCTTCTCGAGTTGCGTCTCGCCTATCGCCCGGAGGAACTCGTTGAAGGCGCATGGGCGGACGGCAAGGTATTCCACCCGCCCGACAGGGAAGGACGCCCCTCTGCTCAACACCGTTTCCAGCAGCGAGCCGGCGGCGACCACGTAGAGGTCGGGAATCCCCGCCTCGTAGAAATAACGGAGTTTCGTGATCGCCCCCTCGGAGCCCTGGATCTCGTCCAAGAACAGGAGCGTCCTGCCCGGTCTGTTCTCTTTATTGCAAAAAAGGGCTATCTCAGCAACGAGATCCGCGATCTCCCCTTCTTTGTCAAACACAGCCTTTATGCTCGGGTTCTTCTCGAAGTTGACATACAGGTAATTGTCGAAGGATTTTGAAAAGCCGTCGACGAGGGTCGTCTTCCCCACCTGTCGAGGCCCCCTCAGAACCAACGGCTTGCGGTTCGGCTTTGCCGCCCATTCTTCGAGCTCTGCAATCAGGTTCCTTTCAAACATGATGTCTAGATATCATGCTGAAGTATTTAATTTGTTTCAAAGTGGGGGCATAATCAGTCGATTTTTGTTTCAAAGTGGGGGTATAACTACTCTGTTTTTGTTTCAAGGTGGGGGCATAATTAGTCAATATTTGTTTCAAAGTGGGGGTATAATGAGATTCGACTACGACCTGCACGGGATGCCGCGCATGCCGTAGCCGTTTTCAGAGCATGGATGAAGAGGGGTTTTTCAGGTACTTGCTCCTTCTGCAGACGACGAAGAACCCGACGGAGACGGCCATTACGACGACCCATGTCACGATCATGACGGCTATGACGACATCTGTCCGCCCGGCGAAGACTGCCAAGAGGGACGCCGCGCCGCCAACTATGCAGACTGCGCCCAATGCGACCATGACCTTCCCCAGATCCCTCGTCATCCTCTGCACGTCGTACATCTCATGGTTCCTTTTCCTGATGAAGAAGTTAGTGGTCAGCACGATGTCGAACGTCTCGCGTCTCTTCAAATAATAGCGCCCCCAGTACATGGAGGCGGGGCCGTAGACTAGCAGGATCGCCGGATATAGCGCCTCCAGCGGCGCGTCCATGCGGGACATCGCCACCATGGCGGCCCCCAGCAGGATGTACGCGACGGCGAGGTACGCGAGGTAGTCCTTGGAGATCCTCTTCATGCACGCTCCGTCCACGGGCCGGGGGCCAGGGTGTTTTTCTTCGGGTTCGTCGCCCTCAGGTAGCCCCAGAAGTCTTCGGGCAGGCAGAGCGTGTCGCCGTTCCGAAGGACCGCGCCGCCATCCCCGGTGTCGAAGAAGTCGAGGTAGTCGTCCGAGAGCGCGCCGCGGCCCAACATCAGGCATTCGTCCGTCGCGAAGTTCCAGAGATAGCCAAACTCCTTCTTCGACGGCGAGGAGAGGTAGATCCAGTCCCCCGCGAGGTGCGTGGCGCCGCGGCCCGTCGTGGCGAATGGGAACTCCCTGTCGCGCATCTTCCAAGTCCCTGTGTCGAGCTCGGTGAGCCTCATCAAGGCGCCCCTCGTCATAGTGCTCTCCTCCTGGATCCCGAAGACGAACCTGTCCTTGCCCGTGGGGATCATCTCGCCTATGCCGTAGCCTGGTATGGTGCAGACAGGCTCCGAGAAAGCGCCGCCCTCGTACTTGTGGATGGTCCCTTTGTAGAAATATAGCGCCCCGTCGCCTCCCCTAAAGAACCTCGGGTACCCCCCGAGACCCTGGAAGTCGAGAAGATCCACCCAGCCCTTGTCCGGGGAAAAGCCCTTTACGACCTTCTTGTAAGAGGCGTTCTCGCAGGCTATGAGTAAATCGTCCCCGTGCCATGCGAGGCAATTCACGTAGCCGAGGTCGCCGTTTGTCTCTACCTCCTTCCAGCTGTCGATGTCGGCGAGGTCGTCGCCCACTGCCAGCCTTTGGAACTTTTCCAGGAGGTACCCGTCGGGGCCTATGTCCTGGCTATGGAAAACGGCCGCGTACATCGTTTTATCGGGATGCTTCTCGATGTCCGCGACCGCCCGCCGCAGAGGCTGTTCCGAGGGGGGCCATGTGCTGAGGTCTATCACCCTTGTCTCTGTGGGCAGCGAGATCGTCTGGACGTATATCTTCCCCTCCGTATAGGAGTGGACGGTCTCGTCCTTCTTCAGAGGGAACGTCTTGCAGGGGATGCGCTTGGAGAGGTCTATCCTCCTGGCGGGCTCGCCGGGCTTCTTCCGTTCCTGCCTCTCCATAATCCCCCTGCGCTTGCTCTTCTTAAGGAACTTGTTGAACTCATCCGCCTGCCCCAGCGGCAGGACGACGAGGACGTTGTCGTCGCCGTCCCCGTCCAGGCAGTAGAGGCACAGGCCGGACGCGGTCATCTCCTGCCCCAGCGCAGGCAACATGTCCTCTATGTCCTCCCCCTTGTAGTTCTCCGCCAGCTCGTCCAGCGTCCCTTCAAGCAGGGACGGGTAGGTTCCTGACAGCTTCTCCCTGAGCGCGAAGAGCGTCTCGTAAAGGTCCGCCTTCCATTCCGTCAGCACCGCGTCTTTGACAAGTTGCTCGTAATCCATCTTCAACACCTCCGGCTGTGACTTGATCTCGCCTGCCAAGGCACTGTTTTAAATATATATATAAGACGGCATGACCTTGCGCAGACAGCAACGTATTAATTATCGCGCGTCCCCTTACCGCCCCTATGGCTCAAAAAAGGGTGCTCGCCATACACGACATATCCTGCGTGGGGAAGTGCTCGCTCACGGCGGCCCTGCCGATAATCTCCTCGTCGGGGGCGGAGTGCGCGGTGATGCCCACCGCAGTGCTCTCTACGCACACGGGGGGGTTCGAGGGGTACACCTACAGGGACCTCTCTGACGACCTGCTCCCCATCTGGAGCCATTGGAGGGCGCTCGGCCTCCGCTTCGACTGCGTCTACACCGGGTTCCTCGGCTCGTCGGGGCAGATCGGCGCGGTCTCCCGGATAATAGATGAGGCGAGGGGCGACGGCGCCCTGATAGTCGTGGACCCGGTCATGGGCGACGCGGGGGAGCTCTACCCTGTGTTCGATAAAGACTTCCCCGATGGAATGAGGAGGCTCTGCGGGAAGGCCGACGTGATCCTCCCCAACATGACGGAGGCGGCGCTCCTCCTCGGCGAGGGGTACGCCCCCCCGCCCCACTCCAAGTGGTACACGGAGGGGCTGCTGGAGCGGCTGGGCAGGCTCGG
>WRNL01000110.1 GCA_009776625.1 Methanomassiliicoccaceae archaeon
AGGGGCGCAGCCCCCGGTGGGCGCGGACAGGGCGGTCGGGCTCGCCAGGATGCTGAAGGAGAGGCTGTCGGCGCACGGGCTCGACACGAGGGGCTGCCGCACCATGTGCCTCGAGTGCGCCTGCTGCGACATCGTCCCGTTCAGGGACCTCTGAGCCTCCCCTGGAGGGACGACAGGAGCTCGCACGCCTTGCACCTGTCCCCGAGGGTCGGCTCGCCGCAGGAGCAGGGGCGCAGGCCGGACGGCGGCATATGCTCGGCGAGCATGGGCCTCAGCGCGTCGTACGACGCCATTATGCTGAACTTGGATCCAGGCGACCTGTCCTCGAGCATGTCCACCACGTCCCTGTACTGGTTCCTGAGCGCCTCCCTGTGGTACGGGCACACCCCGTCCCAGAACGGTATCCCCGACACCATGGCGTACAGCAGGGACTCCTTCTCCGGTATCAGCCTCAGGGGGTGGAACCTGGGCACGAGGCCGGGCTGCACCCTCGTGTGGGGCCCTAGCCTCGCGAGGCGCTCCACGTCGCCCCTGGCGAAGTTCATCATCACGGACTGGGCCATGTCGTCCAGGTTGTGGCCGGTGGCGAGGTACCTGGCGCCGACTGCGCGGGCCTGGTCGTTCATCAGCCTCCTCCTGAACACCCCGCAGTACGTGCATGGGCTGCTGCCCCCCGCAATGGGGGCGACGCTGTCCATCTCCACGCCCAGCTCGGAGAACGACCTCACGTGGAGGGGTATGCCGCGCTCCCCGCAGAACCTTTTGACTATGTCGAGGCTCGGCGGCCTGTAGCCCCCGATCCCCTCGTCTATGGATATGGCGCAGAGCGACACGCCCTCCATCCTCCCGAACACCTCGTCGAGGATATGGAGGGTCACCATGCTGTCCTTCCCCCCGGAGACTGCGACGGCGACCACGTCGCCGGGGCACACGCGGACCTGTTTCCTGATCTCCTTCTTCACCCTCCTCTCGACGTACGACCTCAGATGGTCCCCGCAGAGGTGTGCCCCGTTGTACCTTATGAGGGTGACCGCCTCGCGGGAGCACCTGTCGCAGAGCATCTTATCAGAGCTCGAGGTCGTCGCTCGAGGTCGGCGTGTCCAGCATGTGCTCCAGCTTCCTGGCCAGCTCTTTCGGGGTGATGTCGGGTATCGAGATGTACGTCACCCTCCCCCCCTCGTCCTCGTTCCTGACCATGGTGTCCAGGAGGCTCATGTTCTCCATGTCCTGTATGTACTTCCAGAACTGGGTGTGCTTCCTGGCGGTCTCCCCGTACTCCTCGCACACGACGGCGTACGTCCTCTCGGCGCGGGTGATGCTGACGTATGGGTCGCCCTTTATTGCGCGGGCTATGGCGAGGAGCGCCAGCATCTTCTTCTTGTCAAGGCTCGCGAGCTTGTCCTCGGAGACGCTGGCGTAGATGTACGCGTTCGCGGTCCTCACGTCGTCGGCGGTCAGCCTGCCGTCGGCCCTCTCCTCCGCGATCGTCGCCGCCTTGTCGAGCAGCTCTATCACCAGGCGGGCGTCGCCTTGCCCCCTCCCGATGTCCGCCAGGAGGTCGGCGGTCTCGTCGTCCATGGCATCGGTGAGCAGCGCCTCCTCCGCCCTCGCGACGATGATGTCCTTGAGCTCGCTCTTGGTGTACCTCTCGAACCTCACCGTGTTGGCTTTCTTGAAGCTCGATATAGATGCCTTGTCGAGCATCTCCATCACATGCTCCTGGGATATCATCATCACGGACAGGGACGCGCGCCCCTGCATTTCCCCGGTGAGCCTCGACAGCTGGTACACCAGGTCCCTGCTGCCCCCTTTGAGGAGGACGTCCGCCTCGTCGAGGACGAGGAGGGCCGGCCTGTGCCCCGACTCCATGTGCTTCTTAAGGAACCTCAGCATCTCGTCGGCGGAGAAGCCCCTGTCCGGGAACCCCGGGTCGAAGTGGCGCAGCGTGTGGAGTATCACCCCGTGCTCCGTGTTCCTTATCCTGCAGTTGATGAATATCACGTCCATCGTCTTCCCGATGCCGGCGCAGTGCCTCAGCATGTCCTCGCAGAACCTCCTCGCGGTGACTGTCTTACCGGCGCCCACGCTCCCGGTCAGGAAGGCGGAGCAGGACACGCCGTCCGACACCATGGGGTAGAACAGAGTCTCGAGGCTGCGCATCTGCAACTCCCTGTGGACGAGCTTCTCGGGGACGTACTCGAAGGACAGCTTCCTCCTGTCCTTTACCACGGACGATGACCTTTCGAACATCGTCAGTTCCTGCTGAACCTCATGAGGCCGGAGCAGCCGAACACCTCGACGCCCTCCCTCTCCCACACGTCGCATATCCTGTTGATCCCGAGGGAGTCGGAGGCCATGTGGCCCGAGACGACCATGTTTATGTTGTGCTTCTTCGCCTCCTCCAGGTGGCTCTCCGGGAAGTGCATCCCCACCACCGTCCCCACCCCTGCGGCCGCGAGCTTCTCGTATATCTCCTTGGGCCCGGAGGTCCCGCCGGTCATCTTCGCTATTATCTTCCCGCAACGGCTCTTCTTTCCGCCGGCCATTATCTTGGGGGGGTCGTTGTACTTTGCGGCCTGCCTGAACTCGGGCTCCTTCATCAGCAGCTCGACTATGTCCTCGAGGTACTTCGGCTGCTCCCTCTCGAACATCCCCTCGAGGTAGAGCTGCACCATGTTGTCCGCCGGCGAGTGTATGTTGAACATCGGGATGCCCATGAGCCTCGCCGCGTCCACCGGCTGGTTGTAGTTGGAGCCCAGGACGTTCCTCGACACCTCCTCCATCCTCGCCTTTATGAGCCCCTCGGCGATGTTTATGGGGATCCCGACGTCATGGAACATGTCCGTCTGCATCCACATGACCTCTGGGAACGGGGTCTTCGACACGCCAACCGGGTGGTGCGCGACCACGGCCGAGACCTTCTGCCCCTTCTCTTTCAGGCGGTCCGCCAGCATTATCTCGCCCGTCCCTATGTCTATGCCCCACATGAGCCTCTCCGCCTCCGTCTCCTTGGCGAGCTCCTCCCCCCACGAGAGCCTGGAGTCCGCATAGGGGTTCCACAGCCGCTCCATGTCGAAGAGCTCCTTCTTGTCGTCGGGGAGCTTCTCGTACTCCTCCCTAGCGTTCTTTAGGGCGAGGTCCACCTCCCCCTTCGGCCTGGGGTCGTTCTCGATGCCCGTCTCAATCGCCAGCCTGTAGGCGTCGTATACCTTCATGCCCCCAAGGATGGGTCGCGGGTTATAATTAATCTTGCCAAGGAGCCCGTCCTCGTCGGAGGAGTCGGCGGCGCGGCACTGTGTTCAATGGCATCCGATATGGCGTTAGTGTAACTGTAGCCTCAATGTTGATATAGATGGCACAGGCATGACAGCCATATACTGATTAGAGGCAAGCATATGGACGAATTGAAGGCTGAGATAGAGGTGCTCCGCGCTGAACTGAATGAGTTGAGGGAAGAACTCAACGGCTTTGCACGCACAGAGCTGAACCAGTTGAGGAGGGATTTCAACGACTTCGCCTGCACTGAGCTGAAGGTTTTACCTGAAGAAGACATAAGGGTAGTGATATTGGGCGTCATAAAGAACCTCCGGGAGGGAGACGAGATCTATCCGGAGGACATTGCGTTCGAGTACGGCATCGACCTCGGTTCTGTTGAGGCGGTAATGGATAAAATGCTGGAGGAAGGGATCTTCAGATGAACGACAGGAAAGTAATAGACCGCCCCGATGCAGGAACGCTGGTCTGCGGGATAGATCGTGCTATCGTCTCATGCAGGAAACACAAAGTGATCTCTGTCGCGCCGCAGACGGGTACGCACAGGGCCTCCATGATATCCTGTACCGGCAACGTGGTGATCGAAGTCCGGAAACCGTACACTGTGGCCGGTTCCAACGGATGATGCCCGTCCGCGGTGCGGCGGCACGCGCCTGCCTATCTTCGCCTCATACCTGTTATGACTTTGATCGGGTCTGTGCGGCCCTTGTACCTCATAGGTTTTTCAAGGTAGCCCCTGCGGGGGGCCGTTTTCTCCGCCATGGCGTGTGACGATGATGATTTTTTGGAAATAGTTCCGAAAAATTACCGACAATATGAAAAATCCGGAAATGATTCAGACCATATCGGGGTTCCTCTGCATCATCTCCTGTTGAAAGTCCCCAAGTGCAGCGACGTCATCCCAACAGCGCCTGGAGCTCCTTCGATTTCCCGATGGCGGTCGATTTCGACTTTGACGACGCGATGTCCGACAGCCCTGCCCACCGGGCGTCCTCCGCCGGGATTAGACCGCGCCTAGCGGCCTCAGCGAGGTACGGGGCGTAACGGACGGCGGTGTCGAGGACGCGGTTCGCCCATGGGGGCGGGCCCCCGTCGGCGGCGGTCTCCGCGCCGGCGGCCTTTATGCTCTCGGTGAGCATGGGCCAGAGGACGTGCAGGAGCCTGACGTCCTTCTCCAGCGGGCGCATGAGCTTCGCGGGGCTCACGGCGGGGCTCTGCAGGAGCGTTAGCATCGCTGCGCGAACCCCCCTGTCGTCGACCATCCCCTTGTGGACGAGCTCCCATAGCATGCGGGGGGCGAAGTACACCGCGTCGCCGTCCTGCGCAAGCAACCCTACCGCCATTGTGAGGAACGAGATGGACCAGGGCGGGACATCGGACTTCTTTGTATCGAACAGGCCGTCCTTGACCCCGGGCTCATCAAATGTGTCCGACACGACCATGGCGCCCCGTTCGGCGTCCCAGCTCAGCCACACCCTATCCTTCTTATCGTGGGCGAATACGACCGAAGACGGGTCGGCCGCATAGGCCATGCACCGCGCCTTCTCCCTCAAATAGAAAGGGGAGGTGTTTACCGCCTGGTGGAATATGCGGTCGGGCACGTCGGGCAAGGCGAATATGAAGAGGAGCCGGGGCTTCGGGCCCGCGTCCGAGTATTCGACCCTGACCTTGACCCCGTCCTCAATGAGCCTGACGTCCTTCTTGTCGGCGGGCCACACCGCCTCGAAGGGCGGGTCCATGGCGGGGGCGGCCGCAGCGGCCTTCTCCGGCGCATCCTGCTCGGG
>WRNL01000111.1 GCA_009776625.1 Methanomassiliicoccaceae archaeon
TCGAACCTCGAGTCGGCGTACCTGCAGACGACGGGGGACACGGCGGCGGCGAGCCCGATCGCGAGGCCGACGTTCGCTATGTTGCTCCCGACTATGTTCCCCACGATCATCTGCGGGTTGTGGCCGCTCGCAAGGGCGGTCGCCACCTCCGGGACGGAAAGCCCCAGCGCCACGACGGTCAGGCCCACCAGGAACGGCGTGACCCCGAGCCTCACAGCAAGCTTCTTGGCACCGTCCACCAGCCACTCCGAGCCGAAGTACAGCAAGACTGCGCCGACAGGCATCCCGAGGAGAATCCAAGACACATATACTTGATTATTCCCGCGCCATATAACCGTTTTCTTCTGCCCTGCACGTGGAACGTTCCGAGGGGCCCGTTTAGGCAGGGGGCCTGTCAAGCCTCCCCTGTTTCCCAGGACGACCCTTACCCAGCGTTCGTTCCCCGCATAGGCGAATACAGCCAAAACACCTAATGAAAAACTGTCAAAACACCTAATGAAAAACTGTCAAAACACCTAATGAAAAACTGTCAAAACACCTAATGAAAAACTGTCAAAGCACCTAATGAAATGAGGTTTGAACAAAAGGATAATATAGTCTTGAAGGGAATACACAAAGGTGAAAAAAAAGTATCTGGATAGAATCGTGGACCGTGAGCTAGAAGCAAACCTGGAAGCTTTCGGAGCAGTTCTAATTGAGGGTCCCAAATGGTGCGGCAAGACCAGGACTGCATCGGAGCATGCAGCGAGTGCGATCTACCTCAAAGATACCAACAAAAAAAAGGATTATATGAAGATAGCTGACACGACCCCATCTGCCCTGTTGGAGGGAGCCACGCCGCGCCTGATCGACGAGTGGCAGACCATACAGATCCTTTGGGACGGAATCCGTTTCGAGGTGGATCAGAGAGAAGAAACGGGTCAGTTCATACTCACAGGCTCCGCTTCGCCAAAAAGGGACAGTGGAATGCACACTGGAACAGGACGTATATCCAGGATGTTGATGAGACCGATGACGCTGTTCGAGTCTGGGGAGTCGAACGGCTCGGTATCTCTCGGCACGCTGTTCGACGGGGGGATTCCAGCAGGGACATCGCCGCTCACGATAGAGGGGCTCGCCTTCGCGCTAGTCAGAGGCGGATGGCCTGCCTCCATAGGGGTGAATGAATCAATAGCCCTGCGGAGGGCGAGGGAATACGTCAAGGCTGTGGTCAACGCCGACATCTCGGAAGCGGACGGGGTTGAGAGGAATCCTGAGCGCGTCCGCAGACTGATGCGGTCCCTGGCTCGGAACACGTCGACGATGGCCAAACAGACGACCATACGAGATGACATTGCCGCTGGGGGCGAGACGGTTTCGGACGACACCGTCGCATCGTACATAAATGCCCTGAGGCGCATATTCGTGATAGAGGATCTGCCCGCATGGGGCCCAGAGGTGCGGTCCAAGACCACCCAGCGCACATCTGCAAAAAGGCATTTCGTCGACCCGTCCATTGCGGCGGCGTCCCTCCACCTGTCCCCCCAAAGCCTAATGAACGACCTCAACACGTTCGGTCTGCTGTTCGAGTCGCTCTGCGTCCGCGACCTGAGGGTATATGCGCAGGCACTGGACGGGGAGGTTTTCCACTACCACGACAGGAACGACCTGGAGGCGGATGCCATCGTCGAACTCTACGACGGACGATGGGGCGCGGTCGAGGTGAAGATGGGCGGGAACGAGATAGAGGGGGCCGCTAAGAACCTGTTGAAATTGAGGGAGAAAATAGACACGGAAAGCATGGGCGAGCCGTCCTTCCTGATGGTCGTGACGGCGGGAGAGTACGCGTACCGCCGCAGGGACGGGGTGTGCATCGTGCCGATCGGCTGCCTGAGAGAATGACGCATGTGGCGGATGCGGGCAGACCGTCCAGCCAGCCGCTCACTTTGGGAATGCATCCCCCTCTCCTCTCAGTGTCGTGCCGGAGCGAGGACACGGGGATGCCTGGTACAGACCCCGCGCCCGGACCCCCTGGGGTCAGGCCCCCTCTGCGTCCTCCCCTGATACCTCGATGACAACGGCGGATATGTTGTCGTTGCCGCCTGCGGCGTTGGCCGCATCGGTCAGGGACTGCGCGATGTCCTCTGCGCACCGCCCCCCAGCGACTATTTCGCATATCTCCTCGTCGGTCAGCATCCCGTGCAGCCCGTCGCTGCAGAGGAGGAGCCTGTCCCCTTGCCTGATGCCGACCACGAACGCCTCCGGCCCGGCGGGGGGCTCCATCCCGATGAAGCGCAGGAGCTGCATGCTCGAGATGTGGCCCATCGCCTCCTCTTTCGTGATCTTGCCCTGGCTGACCAGCTCGCTCGCCAGGTTGTGGTCCGTCGTCACCTGGTCTATCCGGCTGGCCCCGCCCTCCTTGCGGACTACGTACCCCCGGCTGTCGCCGAGGTTGCCGAACACCGCATGGCCGCCCACGAGCAGCACGCATGAGAGCGTGGCGCCGAAGTCGAAGCTGCCGCGGCTGTTGCCCGCGTCGAAGACCACGTCGCTGACCATCCTGATCGCATTCTTGAGGCGCTCCGCCGCATCCTCCGCCGCCATCCCGGGCACGGCGTTTTTCAGGCAGTGAGCCAATGCGTCGGGCACGGCGGACGCAGTCAGCTCCGCAGTCCTCTCGCCGAACCTCAGGCCCCCCATCCCGTCCGAGACGCCGAAGAGCCCCATCTCAGGGCAGGTTATCGTCCTGTCCTGGTTGCTCCTGCGCACTTTTCCGATGTCGAGCCTGTCCGCATAGGTGAACGAATAGTCCGAGTATGCCGACCTCACGGCGCCACCTCCGGAGGCGCCCTTTCTGGCCGGGCGGGGCCGCAGAGCGGCGGATGGGCAATGCCGTATATCATAGCGGTGCATGGCCCGCTCGGCACATAAACATGCCTCTCGCGCCGATGCCGCCCCCGGCTCACACCAGCCCCTGCGTCAGCTCCGGGAACGCGCACATGAGCGCTATGTACGCAGAGTAGACGCACACCAGCGCCGCCCCCTGCCGCCTCGTCACGCCGTCGCCCCTCCTGACCAGCAGCGCCAGCAGCGCCGCGCTGAGGGCCATGACCGGGAGGTGGAACGCCATCGTGTAGTGCGTCACCGGCACCGTCGTGAAGACCACGCCCACGCCCAGCGCGAAGAAGCTGTTGAACACGACGCTCCCCACGATGTTGCTCACGACGATCTCGTTCTCCTTCCGGTAGGCGGCCACGACGCATATGCACAGCTCGGGGAGGGACACGCCGACGGCCACGACGATCAGCCCTATCATCAGGTCCGAGACCCCGAACAGCTCCGCCAGCCCGACGGCGCCGCCGATGAACGCCCTCGCCCCGACATAGAGGAACAGTATGCCGGCGGCCACCAGGGCGGCGCATCTCCACAGGGGCGCCCTGTCCCCGCCCTCGCCGTCGGGGTGGTCGTCCGGGGTTTCCGGCGCCCCCCTCTTCAGCTTGTAGGTGAGGCAGAGGAACACTGCGAGCGCCGCGAGGAGGACCGTTCCCTCGACGTACCCGAGCGCCCCGGTCAGGGCGAGGGCGGACACGACCAGCACGGCGGCCATCATGGACGCCATCTCGAACCTTATGCCGGCGAACCTGCAGGCGATGGGCGATATCACGGCGGCGAGGCCTATGGCGAGGCACACGTTCGCTATGTTGCTCCCGACGATGTTCCCCACGATTATCTGGGGGTTGTCGCCGCTCACCAGGGACGTGACCAGCTCCGGGGATGACGATCCCAGCGCCACCACCGTGAGGCCGACTATGAAGGGCGTGACCCCCAGCCTCGCCGCGGTCTTCCTGGCGCCGTCGACCATCCATTCCGAGCCGAGGTAGAGTAGGGCGATACCGAGGGGTATCCCGGGGAGGATCCATGACACGCCCACGTGATTAGGGCCGCGCCATATAACCGTTATCTCCAGTCGCTGGCATGGTTATGCCGACAGCCCCCTTATTATATAGAAAACGCAATGGTTACATACAAACCGACCCTGCGACGCCCGGTTCCGCCGCTTTCGTCCAGGGGGAGGGCGGACAAGGAGGAGTGAAGATGCGAGCGAGAGACAAAGGACTGGCGACCGCCCTGGTGACCCTGGCTGCGGCGCTTGCCCTGATGATGCCGGCGGCCGTTTCCGATGCAGACGGCGGGGGGGACGTCCTGTTCAAGAAAAGTTTCGGCGGGCCCGCCACGGACATGTTCTTATCCGTGATCGAGGTGCCCGGCGGCTTCGTGGCCGTGGGGTACTCCGAGAACGGCTCCTTCGGCTCCGGCGACTGGGCGGGAGAGAAAGGCGGCGGGAGATTCGACGCCATCATAGTGAAGTACGACCACGACGGCAACGTCTTGTGGAAAAAGAGGTTCGGCGGGTCAGGGGACGACTGCTACAACTCGGTTGCGGCCGTGCCTGGCGGGTTCGTCGCCGTGGGGTACGCCTCAGTGTTCGGCAACGGCGACTGGACAGGGGTGGCCGGCAAAGGCCTCAACGATGCGATCGCCGTGATGTACGACGACGACGGCGAAGCCTTGTGGTGGAAGAACTTCGGCGGGGCGGATCGAGATGCTTTCCAGTCTGTGGCCGCTGTCCCCGGCGGCATCGTCGCCGTTGGCGAGTCCGTGGCGAAATCCTTCGGCACGGGGGACTGGGACGGCACGGCCGGGAACGGCGGCAACGATGCGATCGCCGTGATGTTCGACGGCGACGGCGAGGTCATGTGGAAGAGGCACTTCGGCGGCTCGGGCGGGGACTATTACAGGTCGGTGGCGGCGGTCCCCGGCGGCGTCGTCGCGGTGGGGTACTCCGACGGGGGCTCCTTCGGTAACGGCGACTGGGGCGGCACGGCCGGGAACGGCGGCAGCGATGCGATAGCCGTGATGTACGACGGCAAGGGGGAGG
>WRNL01000112.1 GCA_009776625.1 Methanomassiliicoccaceae archaeon
CGATCGAGGTGCGCAGCTCGGCGATAACGTCCACGCTGACCTTGAACGTCAGCGGCCCCGGCCACGCCGACTACGGCATGAACGGGAGGTCGTTCGTGACGTACACCCAGCCGGTGCCCCTGCCTCGCAACTCCTACGTGAACCTCGTGGCGTACGCCGACGAGGGCTACCACTTCAAGGCGTGGAGGGTAGGCTCGCAGGAGTACACGGACCCGTCCGTGTTCTTCGACGACGTCAGCTCGTCCATGGTCGTCGAGCTGGTGTTCGAGAAGGACGGCTCCGGCGGCGGCGGAGGCGGCATCTTCGGCGGCGGGGACGGCCTCAGCGGCGCGGCCCTCTGGGCGGTCGTCGCGGTAGCCCTGCTACTCGCGGCGGGCATCCTGATCTGGTTCCTCTTCTTCTGGAGGAGGTCCTACGAGGTCGTCAAGGTCCAGTCCTCGGCGAACATAATCGGCAAGGACAGGGCGCGCAGGAAGAGGAGGTACGTGTTCGAGGTCGAGGGCCCCGGCTCCGTGTCCTACAGGGTGGGCGAGGACGGGGCCTGGAAGACGATGACTGCCGCACCAGACGGAAGGTACGCCATACCCGGGGAAGACGTGGTTGACGACCTGACGATCGAGGTGCGTTGATCCCCAAACCCTTTCCCAAACAAGGGGAAGACCACCCACCCCCGACCCCTTTTCCCAAACAGAGGGGGCGTCCCCCGCCCCCTCGCCTTACGCCCCTTTTCTGAAAACTGTGTCTCGTAATTCCTTGTGTGGGTCGCGTTGCCGTCTGAACATGGTGCCCGGGGGGCCGCCGCCTATGTTTTCCCCTGACGACAAGGCACGACCGACCGCCACGGCGGGAGATGGGGGCCGCGCATCCCTCGGCAAAACACCCCCGAGCGGACGTGGAGCCGCCGCAGAGGATCAAGAGCGCGACCGTAGCGCGATAAGTATGATATACCCGGTGAACGTTCTATTATCGTCCAGGTGTAAGTCCTGAACGGGGACGCTACAATTGCGCGGCGACTTTCCTGCTCTGCGGGTCAAAAACCCTTCAGGCCGTGGACACCACACCTCTTACTTCTTTATGAACCGTTTGACAGCCGGCTCTACGATTGCGAACCGTTCGTGGCACTCGCTCCCGTCATCGTCCTTGTTCTCCATGCACGCGCCCAGGGTGCTCGCGACGTAATCGTGAACCTGGAGCGCCTTGACGCCGCTCGACTCCCTCATCTCTATGTTGCCGAGCCGTTTCCCATAACGGGCGGCTATCTCATAGCAGCCCTTCACGAGCTCTTCCTCGTACCCGTTCATAAGGTCGGTGTTGTCCAGGATGAGGTCGTACGAAGTACCCTTGTCGTTCGCGAGGACGAGCTCGACGACTTCCAGCGTCTGGAGGAGGTTGTGCTCCTTCTTCTTCTTCGGCATCCGATGCCGAGCCTGGATTTCTCATACGACACGGCGTAGATGTCGACGCCGCACCCCATCACCCCGTTCAGCACCTTGACATTCGTCTCGTCGAGGGAGTCGTAGTGTTTGTTATCCCTTCTGCCGTGCGGGAAAACCTTCGTTACCCTCTCGAGGCCTCTCGCGTTGTTCGTGACCGAGGCCGCGAGAACGCAGAACCGAGAGAACGTGCCTATCTCGCCGCTGTCGTCGATCACGATCAGCCGGCCGTAGAAACGGAACTTGGAGGGGCGCAGGGGGACACGTTCCCCCATGTGGTAGCTGAACGAGCTCACGGGACCCCCCTGCGGGCCTCTGCCCCGCCGGCCGACGGCATCTCTCTCATGTTTCCACAACAAGGTCAACGAACGGGGTGGGCATGAGGAGTACGGCCTGCTGCTCATCGATTCGGTGAATCCGAAGTACGACAACAAGATAAGAGCCAGGATAAAGGGGTGGATCTCATACGGGAGCGAATATAACGGGAGCGAGTATTTGATTGAGGACCCGATATTCGTGGACTCTAAGTACAGGCACTTGTCACAACTTGTGGATTGCGTGGCCTACTGTGTAAGGAAAAGGTACAGGACAAAGTCAACAGATCCAGAGGAGGAGGAGACCTACAAAGGATTCTACGACATCATCGAGGGGAGGTTCCTCAGAAAAAACTCCGAGGTCAGCGGATACGGGATCAAGGTTTTCCCAGAAAGGTGTGGGGGTGAGAGGCCTAGTGGCCACGATCCCCCCACTGAGTAGCCTAGTGGCCACCCGCAATGATATGTCGCCTTACCGTTTATTTAACTTTTGATGCGGATCCGATTTTCGTCCCGACCGTGCAGTTCGAGAACGGCGGCATGGGCATCACCGGGCATCCGGGTCAGGCGACCATAATGCCCATGCGGGGAATTAAGAAACACAGTTTCGGCCATGATAATCTTTAATAAGGATGACTCAATCCCAGCCTCAACGTAAACTCGGGGCCTGTCGCAGACAGGCGCTGAGAGCGCATCCGATAGGATATGGCGCTTGGGCACTTCCCCTCGGGGAACATTTACGGAGGGAATCAATATGGCGAAACCAAAGAAGGACGCGCCAGCGGCTGAGGACGAGAACTTCAACTTCATCGTGCGTATCGCGAACAGCGACATCGACGGCCAGAAGAGGACGGTCATCGGGCTCCAGAGCATCAAGGGCGTAGGGAAGAGAGTATCACAGATAATAGTCAAGAAAGCCGACGTCAGCCCCACGATGAGGATAGGGTCGCTCCCTGACGACAAGGTCAAGGAGATCGAGGCGCTCGTGACGTCGTACGTCGAGTACGCCCCCCACTGGGCCGTCAACAGGCAGATGGACTACGAGACGGGGGCGGACATGCACCTGATCGGCACCGAGCTGGACATGATCCAGAAGGACGACGTCAACAGGATGAAGATGATCCGCTGCTACCGCGGCATAAGGCACGAGACCAAGCACAAGGTGAGGGGCCAGAGGACCCGCTCCAACGGAAGGAAGGGGCTCACCCTCGGCGTCCAGAGGAAATCATCCTGAGGTGGTATGAATGGGAGACCCTAAATTCTCACGCAGATCGTATGACACGCCCTCCCACCCGTGGCAGGGCGAGAGGATAAAGAGGGAGGTCGAGATCGTCCGCGAGTTCGGCCTCAAGAACAAGACCGAGGTGTGGAAGGCGCAGACCATCCTGAGAAACTACAGGAAACAGTCCAGGGAGCTGCAGGCCCGCCTCAGGGGCGGCGACGCCCAGGCCAAGGTCGAGGCCGACGCGCTCATCAGGAAGTGCGCCCGCATGGGGCTGCTGCCCGTCACGGGATCGGACCTCAACGACGTGCTGACCCTATCCGAGAGCGACATCCTCTCGAGGAGGCTCCAGACCGTGGTGTTCGACAAGGGCCTGGCGGCGACCATCAAACAGGCGAGGCAGATGATAACCCACGGCCACATACACGTCAACGGCCACAGGGTCACCGTCCCAGGGTACATAGTCATCAGGGAGGAGGAGGCGTCCGTCGCCTACAACGACGTGTCCCCCTTCACCGACGAGATGCACCCGATGAGGATATCGCCGGAGCAGGCGGCCCACAACGCGGCCGTCAAGGCCGAGGTGAAGGAGAGGGCCGAAAGGGAGGCCGCCGCAAAGGCGAAGGCTGACGCGGCGGAGGCCGGGATAACGGTTGAGGACGGTGAGACCTGATGGCGACGGCGAAGTGGGGCATAGCGAACATCTATGCCAGCTACAACAACATAATGATCACCCTCACCGACATAACCGGCGCAGAGACCATAGGCAAGGTCACCGGGGGCATGGTGGTCAAGCAGGCCAAGGACGAGTCGTCGCCCTACGCGGCGCAGAAGGCGGCCGAGAAGATCGCCGAGGTCGCGAAGGAGAGGGACATCGTCGGGATACACGTCAAGGTGCGCGCCCCCGGAGGGAACAAGTCGACGTCGCCCGGCCCCGGGGCCCAGGCGGCCATCCGCGCCCTATCGAGGGCGGGCCTGAAGATAGGGCGCATCGAGGACGTGACGCCCATCCCCCACGACGGCACCAAGAAGAAAGGCGGCCGCAGAGGGCGCAGGGTCTGAGGGGGCGCCTCATGGAGATAGAGATACGCGAGATGGAGGAAACGAGGGGCGTGTTCGTGCTGAAGAACTCCTCCCCCACCGTCGCGAACGCGATCAGGAGGACGATGCTCACCGAGATCCCGAAGATGGCCATCGACAAGGTGGAGTTCCATCTCGGGTCCATAATGGGCGAGGAGAAGGAGTACGAGAGCATCACGCCCCTGTTCGACGAGATCCTGGCCCACAGGCTCGGTATGGTCCCCGTGCCGACGGACCACGAGCTGTTCACCTTCCAGGAGGACTGCGTCTGCGGGGGGGAGGGATGCCCCAGCTGCACGATAATGTACAGCCTGAACGAGAAGGGGCCGTGTACCGTCCTGTCAGGGGACATGAAGCCCCTCGGGAGCCCTGACCTCGTGGTGAAGGACCAGTTCATACCGATCGTGGAGCTCACCGACGGGCAGGCCGTCCTGATCTACGCCACGGCGGTGATGGGGAGGGCCAAGAAGCATGCGAAATGGCAGGCCGCGTTCGGCGTCGGGTACAAGTACTTCCCCGTAGTGGAGGTCGACGAGAAGAAGGCGGGGGAGCCCTCCGCCATCAGGTGCGCCGAGATATGCCCCAAGGGCGTGTTCGAGGTGGAGGGGGGCAGGCTCAGGGTGAAGGACATGCTCGGCTGCTGCCTCTGCAGGGACTGCGAGGACGTGTCCAGAGGGGCGGTGTCCGTCGGCATCGACGACACCAACTTCCTGTTCAGGTACGAGACGGACGGCTCCCTGACGGCGAGGCAGGTCCTGGACAAGGCGCTGGAGATACTGTCCAAGCAGTCCGAGGGGGCGCTCGCCGGGCTCGGGGACGCCTGATGGGGGCGGGGCGCAGCCCCGCCCCCGACCCCCCACACCCAC
>WRNL01000113.1 GCA_009776625.1 Methanomassiliicoccaceae archaeon
GGGCTCGGTCATGGACACGAGCCCGGACTCGACCGCAGGCCTCAGGTAGTTGCTGTAGAACGCTTTCCGCGACCTCATGCCCAGGCGTTCCATCAGCTCCGTCGCGCTGGCGGAGTCGTTCCCCAGCGCCTCGAGGAGGTCGCGGACCCTGGTGTTGACGCGGTTGATGTGCGACTGCGCGTCGGACGCCGTGGCGTCCACTGCGTCCCGTATGGCCCTCAGCATGAACAGTATGAACCCGTTCGAGCTCCCTGCGCCCGTGGATGCCGCTATGGCCTCGTAGTACTCCTCTTGCCGCTCGCGGACTATGCTCTCGACGGGTATCCATGCGAACACGGGCATCCACCTCATCAGGATGGCCGTCTGCCACAGCCTGCCCATCCTCCCGTTTCCGTCGCGGAAGGGGTGGATGAACTCGAGCTCGTAGTGGAATACGCTGGACTTTATGAGCTCGTCCGCATCCGACGCCTTGAGCCACTCGAACAGGCCGTCCATAAGGCCCGGCACCATGTCGTGCGGCGGGGCCGCATGGACGATGCCCCCGTCGCTAGAGAACACGCCCACGTTGACGGAACGGAACCTGCCGCTCTCCTCCACAAGGCCGCCCATCATGGTCCCGTGGGTGCGCAGGAGGCTCTTGACGTCGAATGGGTCGACGTTTTCCCGCTCCTTGTAGGCGGCGAACGCGTTCTTGACCTCGAGTATCTCGCGGGGCGGCCCGATGACCCGTCTGCCCTCGATGATGTCGGACACCTGCCCCACCGTCAGCGAGTTGTCCTCTATCGCCAGCGACGAGTGGATCGACAGTATGCGGCCGACCTTCCGCAGCCGGGGGAGCCTCTCCATGTCGCCTATGTCCCGGAGGCCTCCCAGCGCCTCCGCTATGTCCTTCACCAGGCGCATCATCTCATTCGTCAGGGTGAACTGAGGGTCGGATCCCATTGGTGGCGCTCCTTGTCTTGATAGAACGAGCAGAATCGTTTTTATTTAAATATCTTATGTGTTATCTTGTGTGTTGTCTTAGGTGTTTTTGAGTACGGTGCCGGTATATGCATTCTTCGACCCCGCAAATGGGGTGCTGTGCTGTCGCCGGTCATGTGTGTCGCATAGATGCTGTCTTAGGTGTTATCTTGGGTGTTATCTTGGGTGTTATCTTGGGTGTTATTGATACACATCATGCAACCAGCGTCTTCGATGGGCGATGCCGTGCCGCGACGACGCCCGCTGGCGGGCGGCGCGGAGCCGCCGCCCGCCCCCTGTGGCGGGGCGGGGGCGGAAAGCCCCTCCCCCGACCGAAAGGATAAATGGGCAGAGCCGATTACCAAACAGGGTTGAGATGAAGAACTGGGAGTTCGCCAAGATAGAAGGGAACAAGATCCGGATGGACAGATGGCTCACGGACATAATGGGGCTGGTGGAGGGGGGGTACATCTACAGCTCGCTCTTCAAGCACCCCGACAAGGGGCCGAAGAGGTATGAGCTGATACTGTCGATGTACCCGCAGGAGAACTTCCGCGCCCTGACCAGGATCGACGTCTACATGGACGACATACCGGGGTCGACGGTCCAGTCCGCCAGGTTCCTAGCCGAGCAGGGCATAAACATCCTGAACTCCGTTTCCCTAAACGGGATATCGGAGACGACCATAATCTGGAACATCATGTGCGAGCTGAACTTCGCCGGCGAGGGGGACATAATCAAGGAGAGGTTCTCCAAGCTGAAGGAGGCCGGCGACCCCTCGGTCTCCCTGATAAGGTACATCAGCATAAAGCCGGCTAACATCGGCCGCATGTTCAGGAAGGAGTCCGAGGGGCAGGTGAAGGAGGAGATCCGCCACGGGTCGCCCACCACCTTCCACTCCGGCACGTTCGACCTCAACGTAGAGTACGGGGACATCCTCGACGACGTGGAGGGGACGGAGGTGATGGTCATCGTGGACCCGTCCTCCTGGCTGGTGTCCGTGGTGTTCTTCAAGCCTGACACCAGGCTCATAAAGGTAAACATAAACATCCCCGACTGCCCGGGGAGCATCAACGTCGCGCTGGAGCCCCTGGCCAAGGAGAGGATCAACATCATCTCGATCTTCTCGAAGGTGGTCATATCGTACCAGATGATGTCGCTGGAGGTGGTGGCCGACATGAAGGGCAGCAGCCTGACCCTCGACGGGCTGAGGGCGATGCTCGACTCCCACCTGTCGGAACAGAACGGCGTCTTCGAGGTCGTCGACATATCGAGCCTGGGGTGAGGCCATGGGGGTGGCGGGGTTCGTGAAGACCACCCTCCAGGACTGGGAGGGCAAGAGCTCCTGCCTTATATCCCTGGGCGGGTGCAACCTCAGGTGCCCCTACTGCAACAGGCCCGGCCTGATGGAGAGGGGCGGGGACATGGACACGGCCCCGATCCTCGGCTACATAAAGGAGAACAGGGACTTCCTGGAGGCTGCCGTGGTCTCCGGCGGGGAGCCGACCATGGACGAGGGGCTCTACAGGCTCCTGGGCGAGCTCAAAAAGCTCAAGCTCAAAGTCAAGGTCGACACCAACGGGTGCTTCCCCGACGTCCTGGACGACATCGTGGGGGCGAGGCTCGCCGACAAGGTCTGCGTCAACGTGATGGCGCCCCTCGACGACGCCTCGTACTCCCGGGCCGCCGGGACGGAGGTGGACGCCCGGCTCATACGGAGGAGCCTGGACATCCTGCGCGGGTCTGAGGCGCCTTACGAGATACGCACGGTCATAGTTCCAGGCGTGGTGACCCACGAGTCGTTCGTGAGGATGCTCAAGGACCTCGACGGCACGAGGAGCATGGTGATACAGCAGTTCGACCCAAGAGGCGCCGCCGGCCCGATGGCTAGTGCCGTGCCATACCCGGTGCCCGCGCTGGTCAGGATGGCCGAGACCGCCAAAGGGTACATCGAGAGGGTGAGGGTAAGAGGGGTCTGATCACTTTATGAACTCCTCCGCCCTGGCGTGCACGCCAGGGCGTAGCGCGAGGCTGCTCTCGTTCACGAACTTGAACGGGACGTCCGCCTCGGAGAGGAACCTCTCCACAGCCTTGCGGTCCTTTGACATAATCCCAGCGGAGAGCCCGCACTCCGTCTCCCCGAGCTCCTCCAGCGCCGAGTCCATATCCTGCACCACCTTTATGCACAGTATGGGCAGCCCGGAGTCCATGTACGTCAGCTCGTCGTCGTCGCCGAGGCCGGCGACGATCGCCGGGGTGTAGTAGAATCCGCCGTCCGTGGCCTCGCCCTCCACCCTCCTCGCGCCGTGCAGGAGGTTGCCCCTGACCCTGTCCGTCTTCTTGACGAGGGCCTTGGCGGCGGCCTCCGATATCAGCGGCCCGGCGAACGAGTCCGTGTCGGCGGGGTCGCCCACCCTCAGCCCCTTCGCCCCTTCCAGGAGGGCGTCGAGGAGCCTGTCGCCGTCCTCGGCGGTGACGATCAGCTTCGACGTCGAGAACAGCCTCTGGCCGCTGTAAGCGAACGCGGAGGAGAGCACGTCCCTCGCCGCCGCGCCGACGTCGGCAGGCCGGTGGACGATGATCGGGTTCATGCCCTTGAGCTCGTTCAGGACCTTCAGCTCGTCGTCTATCTGGAGGAACATCATGTCCTCCAGGTAGTCGGCCGAGCCGGACACCAGGATGCCCTCCAGCCGGGGGTCGTTGGCCAGACTCTCGTACGACCCGTCCTTCCTGTCGACGATGAGGTTCATCACCCCTGGCGGGACCCCGGCGGCCTCCATCATGCCGTACAACATGTACATCGGGACCGGGCAGTGCCTCGACGGCATGGCCACCACGGCGTTGCCTGCGATCATCGCCGCGGCCGCATGGCCGCCAGGGGACGCGAGGGGCGAGTTGTGAGACGTTATTATGCCCCAGACGCCCGTCCTTCCTCCCTTGAGACCTGCCGCCGCCGCGCACTCGGCGGACAACACATCTATGAGCCTGTCGACCTCCGCCACCGACTCGCGCCTCGTCATGCCGGAGCTGAGGAGGACGATCGCCGCGAGCCTGTACCTCTGCGCCCGGACGGCATCCAGCAGCTTTGTGAGGCATTCCGCCCTCTCCTGCGCCGGCGTGGCCGCCCATGCGGGGTGGGCCTTCGCCGCGGCATCGACCGCGATCCCGGCGACCCCGTCCTCCGGCTCCTGGAAGACGCCGAACGTGATGCTGCTGTCTATCGGGCTCCTGACAGCGAACTCGACGCCGGACGCCACCTTCATGCCACCGATATACGAGGGGTAGTCCCTCTTCCTCATGCCGAGGGCCGCCTGGAGGGCGGCCTCGAAACCCTTGTCGTCATACTGCGGACCCGAGCCTGCCATGCCGACTGGAACCATGCGTTGCTATGTTAACCTTGCGCAACGCGCCGCGCCGCAGGAGAGCCGTTCCCTCAGATATCCATCAGGCGCCTTTTGACCGCGATGAACTCGTCCTCGGTTATGATGTCGGAGTCCAGCAGCTCCTTGTACTGCCTGATGACGTCGACCGGGGTCTCCATGAGGTGCCTCTTGACCTCGTGGAACTCCTCCTCGGTTATGATCTCGTCGTCGAGCAGCCCCTTGTACCTCCTGACCTCGTCTGCAGGGGACAGTTGCTGCTCCTGAGGGGCGGCGTCCCCGGGGTGGACGAAGCTGGACGACACCTTGACGTCCTCTTTCTGCACTCTGCCTGAAATGATATCCCTTATCTGCGGGGGCGTGAGGAAATTGTGGTTCGGGACCGAGTTCAGCTTCTTGTTGCACGTGAGGCACACCTCACCGTACAGCAGTTTGACGCTGTAGGCCCCTATCACGCCGCCGATGGCTTTACCGCAACCTAGACATGTCTTTCCCATTGCGCTCGTTATGTCCGTTATAATATATGATTCTAAGCCTTGTCCCGGGGCCGGGCCTCTGCATCTGGAACCTGG
>WRNL01000114.1 GCA_009776625.1 Methanomassiliicoccaceae archaeon
CCGGCTGGAGAGGTATGTTTCCATCTTGTCCCGGTTCGCTCGGACGGCGCAGAGGGGGACGAGGATGAAGAGGAGGTTGTCCCGCCAGTCCCCCCAGCTGTCATGGACGGGGCCCAGCGCGTGCTCCAGGATGGCGTCGAACACGCCCCCGCCGTAATCCTGAGGGGGGCGCAGGGACAGGGCCTCCTCGATCGTGGTCCATGCGTCGCTCGCCACCCCGCCTATGCACCCGTCCGAGTCGTCGCAGTGCGAAACGAGCCGTATAAGCTCGTCCAGGACGACTATGCAGAGCGAGACGGCGGACTCGGCGTCGCCCGAGCCGACCTTGTCGGCGGCCATCTTAAGGACGGACTTGGCCCCCTTGACGGCCTTCCGTCCGTCGCCGTACCTTACGTAGCCGTCGGTCTCCGCGGCGGCGATCGCGCCCTGCACCACGCCGCGGGCGTACCCGGTGATGTCCCCCTTCTCGGAATAGCGCAGGAGGATCCCCTCCTTCACCCCCTTGTCCTTGCCGGCGATGTCCATTATGATGGATATGAGGGACTCCTTGTCCTGTTTCTCAAGGACGCCCCTGATGCTCTCCTTCTTCCCCTCTTTCTTTTTGCCCTTCCCTGCGGCGAGCCTGTCCCTCAGCGCGTAGAGCACCGCCGCCTGGTGCTTGCAGTACCTATCCATGTCGAAGGGGCAGTCGCAGGAGGTCTCCATTATCTCGCCCTTGTCCGAAAGGACGACCGACACCTCGTAGTCGTACGTCCCCTCAACGGAGGCGAGCCACGCGCCGTCTTGGAGCTCCAGGGATGTCACGCTGCCGTCCTCGTAATAGGGCCGCCCCCGCTCCAGGACGCCCCGGTCGAAGTGCCTCTCGAAATCGTTCAGGTTCATCCTTCTTCCCCCTTTTCACATCCATGGGCGCCCGCTGTCATCGCTTCCCCCATGTCCCTTGGGCTTTTGAGCTTTGCCCAAGGGCGACTGTTTTTTAATATTCCCATGGCCGCGCTGCCGCCTGACCGGGATGCCTGGCAGGATTCCAACCTAAATCCTCGGATTCTCACAAGTAATTGAGAAACATGGTCCAAAGTGCGGTACACATGACATCGTTTGGCATACTGAAAGTGTCATATAGTTTATGGAGATAGTCAGGCAGAGGGGACGCAATGGAGGAGCAGGAGAAGACCAAGGACGTAGAGACCCTCTTGGGCGACCCCAAGAAGGCGATACTCGCGATGGCGATACCCACGACCATCGCGCTCGTGGCGCAGTCGGTCAACAACCTAGTGGACGCCATGTGGGTGTCCGGGCTGGGCAGGGACTCCCTCGCCGCGGTGGGGATAGTGTTCCCGCTGTTCTTCATAATCATTGGGATATCCAACGGCGTCGGCATCGGGGCCGCGTCCGCCATATCCAAGAGGATAGGCGCAGAGGACAAGGCCGGGGCGGACAGGACCGCCGCCCACGCGATGGTCCTGATCCTGATAGCCAGTGTCGCCATGATGGCGCTGTTCCTCGCGTTCCTGGAGCCGATAGTGAGGCTGATCGGCGGCGGGGCGTCCGAGGGCACGATCCAGGAGTGCCTCAGCTACGCCTACCCCCTGGCGGTGTTCGTGGCCGTGTTCATGCTGGTGGGCGTCCTGTCGAGCATACTGAGGTCGGAGGGCGCGGCCAAGCGCTCCATGTACATACTGATCATCGCGGCGGTCATCAACCTGGTGCTGGACCCGTTCTTCATCTACGACTACGGGCTCGGGCTGGGGATGGCCGGCGCCGCGCTCGCCACCGTGTTGGCAGAGGGCGTGGCGCTGGCGGTGATAATCTACTGGTACTTCGTCAGGAAGGACATGTACCTGAGGTTCAGGTTCAGGGGGTTCAGGTTCGAGGCCCCCATAATAAAGGACATATTCAAGGTGGGCGTCCCCGCCGCGTTCCAGATGATGATCGTGTCCGTGGTGGTGATCTTCATGAACATGATACTGCTGGAGGCCAACGGCGGCGGGGACGACGCGGTCGCCATATACTCCTCGGGCTGGAGGCTGCTCAGCATACTGATGATACCGACCATGGGCATCGCATCCGGGATAGTCCCGGTCTGCGCCGCGGCCTACGGGGCGAGGCGCTACGACAAGGTGAAAGCCGCCTATAATTACGGGATAAAGATATCCGTCGCGTTCATGGTCGTGGTCGCCGCTGTGACGATGGTGTTCGCGCCCGACATACTCATGATCTTCACCTACGACTCCGGGACGGAGCATCTCAGGGACGGGATGACGGAGTTCCTGAGGATATCGCTATTGTTCCTGCCCTTCGTTGCGGTGGGCGCGGCGGCGGAGTCCCTGTTCCAGGCACTCGGCATGGGGACGAGGGCGCTGGTGTCGACGATATTCAGGAACTTCCTCCTGGTCCCGGTGTGCTACCTCGCCATGGTGACGACCTCGGGCCTGACGTACATCTGGTGGGGGTCGACGTTCTCGGAGATCGCCGGGTGCCTCTTCGTGGCGGCGTGGGCCGTGCTCATCATAAGGGTCATCTCGAGGGAGTTCGAGGCGGAGAGGAAACTGTCCGGAACGTAACCGCAGTGCCGCCCGTCACGTCATGAGGAGAGTATCCTCTCGACGTCCTCCACGGAGTTCCCGCAGGGTATCGGCGGGGGGGAGTTCTGTATTATCGCGTCCGGGTCCTTGAGCCCGTTCCCGGTGCAGATGCAGACGACCCTCTCGCCCTTGTCGATGACCCCCATCGACAGGAGCTTCCTGAGCCCAGCCACGGACGCGGCGGACGCCGGCTCTACGCAGACCCCCTCCGTCTTCCCGAGGAGCCTCTGGGCGTCTATTATCTCCTCGTCGGTGACCGTGGTGCAGGACCCGCCGGTGTCGTACATGGCGCGGAGCGCCCTCCTCCCGTTCACCGGGTTGCCTATCCTTATGGCGGTGGCTATGGTCTCCGGGCTCTCCTCGGGGACGAAGTCGTCCTTACCGGCGGCGAACGCCCTGGCGACCGGCGGCGCGCCGGCCGCCTGTATCCCGGTGAGCATGGGTATCTTGTCGATCCACCCGACCTCCTCCAGCTCCATCACAGCCTTGTGGACGGCGGTTATGTTGCCCGCGTTGCCGACCGGCAGGATGATCCTGTCTGGAACATCGTACCCCAGCTGGTCCATTATCTCGAAGAGGACGGACTTCTGCCCCTCCGGCCTGTACGGGTTGATGGAGTTCAGGAGGTAGAGCCTCCTCTTCTCGGCCATCTCCCTCGCGAGGCCCAGCGCCTCGTCGAAGTTGCCGTCGACCGAGAGCACCTTCGCGCCGTAGAACAGCGCCTGGGCGAGCTTCCCCGCCGCGACCTTCCCGGAGGGGAGGAACACGGCGCACTTCATGTCGGCCTTGGCGGCGTACGCCGCCAGCGATGCGGAGGTGTTGCCGGTCGAGGCGCAGCCGACGACCTTCGCCCCGAGCTCCCTCGCCCTGGACACGCCGACGGTCATCCCCCGGTCCTTGAAGGACCCGGTCGGGTTCAGGCCGTCGAACTTCACGTGCGCCTCGGACACGCCGACATCGGCCGCCAGCCTGCGGGCGTCGTACAGGGGGGTCCCCCCTTCCTGTATGGAGACTCTGTGGGACGGGTCGACCGGCATGAAGGGGGCGTATCTCCACACGCCGAGCGGCTCCTTCATCAGGTCCTTCGGTTCCATCTCCTTGACGTGTTCCAGATCCATCTTCACGGATAGGAGGCCCCCGCACCTCGGGCAGAGGTAGACGTACGGGTCGCCCACATCCGCGCCGCAATCCCAGCACACGACCCTGTGGGAGGCCATGTCAGAGCCTCCTGCAGCCGGCGCCCGGCCCGGTGACCCAGGTGTCGCAGCCCATCCCGTTCTCGGCGTAGACCGCCTTGACCTTTTCTTCTATGATGCCGCCGATGCCGGCGCCCCTGTCGTAGAACGACATTATGCATGGTCCCGACCCTCCGAGGAATGACGCCAGGGCGCCGGCCGACATAGCCGCCCTCTCCGCCTCCTTCAGGTGCGGCACGAGCCCCGCCCTGGCGGGCTCGAACACCGCGTCCTTGACTGACCTGCCGATCGCGGCGAGGTCGCCGGCCATCATGCCATAGACGAGGGATGAGGCGTTGCCCACATGGAAGACTAGGTCCCTGACGGGCACCTCTCTCGGGAGCACCTGACGGGCATCCCATGTCGCGACCATCACGTCCGGCAGGGCGACCACCATTCCGAGGTTCGCCGGTGGCTCTATCCTTATGACGTCGAATGGCTCGTACGACCTTATGGCTGTGAACCCGCCCAGTATGCAGGGGGAGACGTTGTCCGCATGGAGCCCGCCGGATATGACATCCTCTGCGTGGGCGGCGCAGAGTATGACCTCGGTGGGGCCGAGCCTCCCCCCGCACATTATGTTGGCGAGGAACGCCCCCCCGGCGGCGCTGGCTCCCGAGGAGCCCATGCCGCTGCACGGCCTTATGCCCTTCTTGATCCTTAGCTCGATGCCGAAATCGGCGCCGCACCTCTTCAGGACCTGTTCCGCGGCTATGCTCACGGAGTTGACCTTGGGGTCCGTCGGTATGCCCTCGGAGCCGGGGCCCGTGACCTCCGATATGACGATGCCCGAGTCGGTGGCCCTGCCCTCGATGACGTCGCACGGCTCGCTCATCGCGAGACCGAACGTGTCGAACCCAGGGCCGATGTTCGAGGTGGTCGCCGGGGCCGCGACCCTAATCCATTCGCCTGACATGCTGCACTTTCCTGCCTTTCCGTACAGCAGTCCATTTGATAAAGGTTTTCAGTCGCGGGCATGCGGCCTCTCCCTGTCTGGGGGCACGGGCGGCTGTATATGGGGGCCGCCCGCCCCCCCTGGTTTCTATGCGGGTCAGTCATGCTGCCATGGCGGGACCCGCCGAAA
>WRNL01000115.1 GCA_009776625.1 Methanomassiliicoccaceae archaeon
CGGGCTGACCACCGCCCTCCTGAGCGCGGTGGCGCCCGCCGGGAGCGTCCACACGCTTGAGCTCAAGGAGGATAACGCGAAGCTCGCGCTGAAGAACGTGAGGCGCACCGGGCTGGACGGCCGCTGGGCGTACACGATAGGCGACGCCAGGCACGCCAAGGTGGATCTGACGGCCGATGCCCTCGTCATGGACATGCCGGACCCCTGGCTCGCGCTGGAGAACCTCTACGGGAACCTCAGGCCGGGCGGGCGCGTCTGCGCGTACGTCCCCAACATGAACCAGGCGGAGGCGACCGTGGCCGCGCTCAGGAACAAGGGGTTCGCCGAGGTCTACGCGCTGGAGAACATACAGCGCGGCCTGGAGGTCCACCCGGGGGGCGTGAGGCCCTCCTTCGAGACGCTGGGTCACACAGGGTACCTCATCTTCGGGAGGAAGGCCTCGGGCGGGGCGTGAGGCCCCTGGCCCCGAGGGGCGTGCCGCCGTTCTCCCCGGTCAGCCGTCCATTATCTTGCCCAGGGGTTCCTTCCATGCCGTCCTCATATCCCCGACGGACAGGCTGACGGACGCCTCCTTTATCTTGAGGCGCGTGCCCCCCGTCGTCCCTATGCGGACGGCCTTCCTGCCGAGGACGTCCTCGAACTCCCCCTCATCGCCCTTCGCGACCTCGACGACCCATCTAGTGTTGCTCTCGGAGTACAGCCTCACCATCTCCGTGCCTTTGACGCCAGATAGGTCTATGTCCGCGCCGACGCCGCCTGCGATGCACATCTCGGCGACCGCGACCGCGAGCCCGCCGTCCGAACAGTCGTGGCAGCTCTCGACCAGGCCCTTGCCCATCGCCTTTAGCATCCTGCCCATGAGCCTTTTGAGGCCCGCCGTGTCCACGCCTGGAACATCGCCGCCCTCGCCGCCGAACATGCGGAACAGCAGCGACCCCCCCATCTCGTCCTTGGTGTCGCCCACCAGGAAGAGGAGGTTGCCCTTGCCCTTGAGGTCGGCCGTCACGGCCTTCCTGCTGTCCCTGATCAGCCCCGTGCCGATCACCATCGGGGTGGGCAGTATGCACACGCCGCCGGAGGACTCGTTGTACAGGCTGACGTTCCCGGACGGTATGGGCACGCCCAGGCCGCGGGCGACCTCGCCGAGCCCCCTCACGGCCTCCCTCAGCTCCCCCATGCGGTCGGGCTTCTCGGGGTTGCCGAAGTTCAGGCAGTCGGTGAAGGCGTGGGGCCTCGCGCCGACGGCCACCAGGTTGCGGCATGCCTCGTCGATGCACCCCATGCCCCCGTGGTACGGGTCGGCCGAGACCATCCACGGGTTGCACCCGACGGCCACGGCTAGGCCCTTGTGCGAGCCCTTGACGGGCGTGAGTATGCTCGCGTCGCCCGGCCCGGCGCCAGCCATGGGGCCCGACACCGCCCCCTTGCCCTTCATACGGAACTGCCTGACCGCCCATTCCCTCGAGGCGACGTTCAGATCCGAGAGCATGGCGATGACGATTTCGTTGTTCGACGGCAGCGCCGGCGCCCGCTCATCGGCCTTCGAGGACGCCCTCGGCTCAGTGTACGGCCTGTCGTAGACCGGGCCGCCGGTCAGGAACTCCAGGTCCATGTCGAATATCTGCTCGCCGTCCCACAGGATCCTCGTGCGCAATGTGTCGGTGCTCCTCCCCACGACGGTGGCCGGGACGTTGTGCTTCTTGAATATCTTGAGTATCTTCCCCACGTCGCCCTCCTTCGCGGCGAGCATCATCCTCTCCTGTGTCTCCGAGACCCACACCTCCCAGGGGGCCATGCCCTTCTCCCTCTGCGGAGCCTTCTCCAGGTCGACCTCTGCGCCGCACCTCCCGCCCAGCGCCATCTCGCCGACCACGCAGCTCAGCCCGCCGCCGCCGAGGTCCTTCATCCCCGTGACGAGGCCGGCGCGGTTGGCCTCGAGGCAGGCTGCCAGGACGAAGCGCTTCGGGATGGGGCCCACCCCGTGCCTGGCGCCCTTGTTGTCGGCAGCCGCCGAGAAGTCGGCGGAGGCGAAGTTCACGCCATGTATGCCGTCGCGCCCGGTCGGCTCGCCGCACAGGATGAACGCCTCCCCCGGCCCGCTGACGAAGTTGTTCCTGAGGTCCTTGTTCCTGACTATGCCGAGCGCCCCCACGTTAATCAGGCAGTTCTCTGCGTAACGGTCGTCGAAGAAGAACGCGCCGGACACAGTGGGCACCTTCACGATCCCGCAGTAGTCCTTCCCGCCCTTGGCGGCCCTCTCGAGGAGCTCGCGGGGGTGTATCGTCCCCTTCGGCAGCTTCTCCTCGGTGTCGACCCTCCCGATGCAGAAAGGGTCTATTATGGCGACGGGCTCCGCGCCCATGCACACCACGTCCCTCAGTATCCCCCCGACGCCGGTCGCGGCGCCCCCGTACGGCTCGACGGCCGAGGGGTGGTTGTGGCTCTCTATCCTCAGGGCGTACCCGTGCCTCCCGTCGAACCTCATCACGCCGGCGTCTCCGCGGGACATGACGTCAGGGTGGTCGATGCCGAAGACGAACTCCTTCAGGACGGACTTGGAGCTCTTGTAGCAGCAGTGCTCGCTCCAGGCCTGCCCGATGGACTGGAGCTCTATGTCCGTGGCGTCCCTGCCCTCTTTGACGAAATGCGCCTTCACGGCTCTCATCTCCTCAAGCGACAGGCCGAGGCCGAGGTCCCGGGATACCTTCTCAAGGTCTGCGTCCTCCGCGTCCCTTATCTTCACGTCATACAGCAGGAAAGGCGTTTTGCGTTTTACAGTTAGCTTGATTGAGGCCATAACTTCACCATGCCGGCCGTGAGCGCAATCGGCGGCCATGCCAAAAAAGTCCCGGAGGCCGCCAGAATGTACAACTTCACACCTATCGGAGCCATGTGCTTATCGTTTTAATATGTTTTGTTAGCGCAACTGCGCCTCTCGATCCCCGGTGAAGGGCCCTCGGCCGCCCGACAGGGGCCGCCACGGGGAACCGAGGGGCATGGTTGCCCGCGCTGGGGTCTAGGCTGTCCGCTGGGGGTGGTGCCGCAAGCCGCATCCTCGCCAAGCGTCAGACCTTTATCTTTATCTCAACGTGGTCGCCGTTCCCGATGCTGAGGGTCCTCCTCAGATGGTATTGGCAGACAACCTCGATCACATTGTCGTAATGCGACCGCTCTGGGATCACCACCGCGCACTCGATGCTCTTTATCTTGGCCTTGTGCGCGACCACTTTACCGAAAGACCGCCCTTCGCTTGAGAAGCCGTAGATGGTCTCCCCGGGCGAGCTCCGGATGATGTCCAGTTTGCTGATGTCCTCCCTGTCGATCGTTATGTTGAGAGTCCCCTCGTACGGCTTGAACCCAAGTTTCTCCTCGAACTGGGTCATGTACCCGATCTGGCATATGTAGTACCCCCCCTCACCCATTCCGTCGGTTATCACACCGCGCAGGTTGATCTGGTCGTCGACCTCGAATATCCTTCTGTACTCGCTGTATTCCTGTTTGATCTCCTCGACCCCCTTGGGGGTGAGCTTTATGCGCTGTTTCCTCGCGCCCATGTCCCTTACGATCAATTTCTCGTCCAGAAGCTCCAAGATCCTCTTCGATGCGGATTGCTGGCTCATCTCCAGGGCCTCGCCCAGCTCCCTCGACGAGAGGACCACGTAGTCCTCTATGCCGCCGAGCATGGCGATCTTCCTCAAGGCGAACGTGTATTTCGAATCCACGTCAGTATATATGAAACAAAGAATTTAAACGTACCCGAGAGGGGAGGCGCGGCCCGCCCGGCGGCATGCGCCGCTGGGCGGGGCCGTGCGGCACGCCCCTCAGAACCTGATCCTGTCCGCCCAGTTCCTGGAGGCCGGCGCGATCAGGCTGGCGGCGATCAGCGCGCCTATGGCGGCGAGGAACACGCCGACGTAGGCGTCTATCGCCCCGACTATGACCAGGCTGCCCGCCACGCCTATTGTGAGGAATGTCATGAGGAGCAACACGTTCCAAGACCACAGCCCGCCCTTGGACAGCCCGCCCGCCAGGGCGAAGAACAGGACGGCGGCGAGCATGCATGCCCCCATGTCCAGCAGGGCGCCGTCCTCCGCCCTGAAGAAGACCGCCATGCTGGCCACAGCGGCGACCCCGCCGAGCAGCCCCAGCGCGGAGCCGATCCTGACGCTTTTCGGTATCGTTTCCATTTTCACACCTGCCTCCCTAATCCTGTTGCCCCTATTAATCCTTCCCGCCCGAGACGACCATGTTCACGCTCTCCACGAGGAGCCATACCATCGCTATGATTATGCCGTAGGCCTCGAGCTTGGCGACGTCGAACGCGAGCGCCATGGTGACCAGGAGGCATACCGCCACGATGGCGACCCCAGCGGACACCTTCTTGTCTTCGGCCCAGTTCCCGGCAGCGATGGCGACCATCGCCGAGAGGGCGAGGACCGCGAAGGTGACGGCCACGAACGTGTGAGCGTCCCCGCTGTCCATCGTGTACACCCCGACGAGGGCCAGGGCGGCCCCGGCCAGAACCAGGAGCGCCCCGCCGACGGCGCGGCCGGCGTTCCTAGCATAGGCGGCGCACCCTATCCCGAAAAGCGCGACGAGCGCGCCGGTGGCCATGCATCCGTAGTTGAAGTAGAGGCTCGCGTCCGTGCCCGAGACCCCGAACTCGGAAAGCGTGTTGACGCCGAATTCCCAGGCGGAGTCGATCGACGCCGCGCAGGCCCATGAGATGATGAATGCCGCGACCCCGATCATGCCGAACCAGGCGAATGCGGCGCTGCGGTCCCTTGAGGCTTTCATAGCCCCCGAATACAATTAATGTTTATATCTTTACGCTGGGGAGGCCACTCGCCGGCCCTCGTCGATAGGCGTTTGGCTGTCATAGGCCCGGCCGCGACCCCCCCCC
>WRNL01000116.1 GCA_009776625.1 Methanomassiliicoccaceae archaeon
CTATGAGCTGGGGCGCCCCGGCGTCGCGGTTCTCCCTCAGCCTCTGGTTTATCCTCAGGACGTCCACCAGCTTATGGGTCAGGTCGTCCTCCGACCTGTCCCCGGAGTCCAGGGTGATGGACGGCCTGACCGTCACCGGGGGGACCGCGAGGGCGGTGAGGACCATCCACTCGGGCCTGCAGGTCGCCGGGTCCATCCCGAGGGTCCTGAGATCCTCGTCGGATATGCGCTCGAGCCTCTCGCGCACCTCCTTGGGGGTGAGCTTGTGGTTGTCGTCCACCTCCCTGAACGTGGTGGGCTTGTCCAGCTTTATCTTTATCTGCTCGGCGGCGCAGTAGGGGCAGACCCCTTTGTTGGAGGCGTCCTTCGCGGTCTCCTTGGAGAAGTTCTTCAGCTCTATCGTGCCTCCCCCGAGGTCCCTCATCTCGGACATATCGTCCCTCCTGGCCTCTATCTGCTCGGCGGTGAGCATGATCCTGCCGCAGTTGCGGCAGGTGCTCTCCAGCATCAGCTTTATGTCCTTGATGAAGCCCACGTGTATGACCGGCATCGCCAGGTCGATGTGGCCGAAGTGCCCGGGGCACTCGTCGACCTTGCACCCGCAGGTCTTGCACCTGAGCCCGGGCTCGATCACGCCCATGTGCGGGTCCATGAGGCCCATCTCTATGGGGTAGCCCTCGTCGTCGTACGTGTCCGCCGTTATGATCTTGGTGGCGGACATCCGCCTTATCTCCTCCGGCGAGACGCAGGAGAACTTTATCGACCCTATCCTTTTCGTGATCCCTCGCATCATGTCAGGTCCTCCAGCTGCAGCCTCATGGCGACGCCGAGGGACAGCAGCTCGTCCATAAGCAGTTTGAAGGCGTACGACGTCTGCACCAGGTGTATGCTTGAGTTGTTCTTGCACACAGGGCAGTACAGCGCGCCGTGCCTGTCCATTATCGCGATGTGGCCGCATGCCTGGTTCCCGCATATGTACTGCTGGGTCCCGTCGGACTCGTCGAGCAGGCGGTCCTTGATGACCATGGCGGCCCCGTGGCCGATGAGGCAGTCGCGCTCCATCTCCCCGAACCTCAGGCCGCCCTGCCTGGAGCGGCCCTCGGTGGGCTGCCTGGTGAGTATCTGCACCGGCCCCCTCGAGCGCACGTGGAGCTTGCCGCTGACCATGTGGTGCAGCTTCTCGTAGAATATGACCCCGGTGTACACCTCGGTCTGGATCAGCCTGCCGGTGGTCCCGTCGTACATGGACTCCTTGCCGTGCCTGCCGAAGCCGTTCCTCGCCAGGGCGTCGCGTATGGACGCCTCCCTCTCTCCGGAGAACGCCGTCCCGTCGATTATGCGGCCCTCCATGGCGCCTACCTTGCCGGCGATCATCTCCAGCACGTGCCCTATCGTCATGCGGGACGGTATGCCGTGGGGGTTGACCACCAGGTCAGGGGTGACCCCCTCGGCGGTGAAGGGCATGTCGCACTGGTCCACCAGCCTCCCTATCACGCCCTTCTGCCCGAACCTGGAGCAGAACTTGTCGCCCAGCTCCGGGACCCTCTCATCCCTGACCTTGACGCGCACCAGCCTCGACCCGTTCTCGGACTCCGTCACCATGACCGAGTCGACGAAGCCCCTCTCCCCCGGCCTGACGGTCACCGACGTCTCCCTCCTCTTCTGGGGCGTCAGGAAGTCGGTCTCCTCCTCGAGGAACCTCGGGGGGGACGTCTTGCCGATGAGGACGTCGCTCCCGGTGACCTCCGACTCCGGCGATATCAGACCGTCCTCGCCCAGCAGGGCGTACGCCGAGTCGGCGCGGGCGCCCATTATGTCCGGGGACGGGATCTCGAAGTGGTCCTCCTGGCCCCCGGGGTAGCGGCGTTCCTCCGCGCGGTAGGACCTCAGGAACGACGACCTGCCCAGCCCCCTCTCGATGGAGCTCCTGTTCATCACGAGGGCGTCCTCTATGTTGTACCCGTGGTACGAGAGGACGGCCACGCAGAAGTTCTGGCCGGCGGGCCTGTGGTTGTAGCCCATGAACTCCATGGTCTGGGTCTGCACCATGGGGACCTCCGGGTAATGCATGATGTGTCCCCTCGTGTCCGGCCTGATGCGGTAGTTGGCGGCGGGTATGCCCAGCGCCTGCTTGGCCATGCCCGCCCCCATCGTCACACGGGGGGCGGAGTTGTGCTCGGGGTACGGGACGATCCCCGAGGCGACCCCCAGTATCACCATGGGGTCGATCTCCATGTGGGTGTGCCTCTCGGTGACCTTGGCGGGGACGGTGATGCTCCCGCCGCACCATTTGCACCTGAGCACGGGCTCCTCGTCCTGCCCGGGGTTGAGCCAGTCGATGTCCGTGGGCGAGAGGGCGTGCTCGCACGCCTCGCACCTCTTGGGGGCGTCGTACGCGTCCACGACGACCAGCAGGTCCTCCTCCTCCTCTGCGTCCACCCACTCTATTATGCCCTCTTTGAAGAGGCTGTTCCATGTCACCTTGCCCTCGCGGATGCCCTCGAGGTGCTTCCTGGTTATCATCGTCCTGCCGTCCTTCAGGATCAGCAGCGGGCGCCTGAGGCGCCCCTCGTCGCAGTTGATGATGACCTCCTTCATCTCCTCGTCGTGGCGTATGTTGATGCAGTTCGACAGGAGGCCGTACCTCCTGCGGTCCCTTATCTCGGAGACCAGCTTCTCGGCGTCCTTGTGGGTCCCAACCAGGTCCCCGTTGATGTACACCCTCGTGCCCTCCTCCTTGACCGACCCGAGGCCGAGCTCCCTGAGCGTCCATTTGACGTCCGGCTCGGGGTACCCCTCGGACACGTCTATGATCAGCGCCGCGTTCTTGACGAGGCCGCAGTTCTGCCCCTCGGGGGTCTCCGACGGGCACAGCCTCCCCCACTGCGTGGGGTGGAGGTCCCTTGCCTCGAAGTGGGGCTGGCTCCTGGTGAGCGACGACGTCACCCTCCTGAGGTGCGACATCGCGGACATGTTCGAGGTCCTGTCCAGGAGCTGGGACACGCCGGCGCGGCCGCCGACCCAGTTCCCTGTCGCGAGCGCATGGAGCAGCTTGTGGGTGAGGAGGTCGGGCCTTATGGACGACGATATGTTCAGCTCGCTCTTCTTCCTCCCCCAGTTCCTCTCCAGCTGGTACTTCAGGTCCTTCATCAGGCTGCTGAAGCTCGTCCTGAACAGGTCCTCCATGAGGTCCCCCGACAGCTTCAGCCTCTTGTTCGCGTAATGGTCCTTGTCGTCCTCCTTCCTCTTGCCGAGCGACAGCTCCAGGACGGACCGCGCTATGCGGCCCAGGAATATGGCCTTCTTCATGCGGTCCGCCTCGGAGTCCCCGAGGTGCGGGAGGAGGGAGCGATCCAGTATGCTCTCGACCTTCTTGGTCCTGTACTCCTTCGCCTGCCCCGCGGCGAAGTTCCTCTCCAGGAAGAGGATGGCGTCCTCCTTGCTGTGGTAGCCGTTCGGGGGGAAGCCCTTCTTGTCGAGGGAGCTCTCGATGTTTGCGTAGACTATGTTCGCCATGGCCTCGTCGGAGACTATGGTGTCGTAGATCTCCGCGTCGGACTCCATGCCGAGGGCCTTCATGAGCGCCACCAGCGGGATGGACCCGGACGCGACCGGGACCGACACCATGACCATGCCGTCCTTCTTCTTCTCGACGAGCGTCAGCGCGCGGTACCCGTCCTTCTGGGAGAACACCTTGGCGAGCTCCACGGCCGTCCCGTACCTCTCGTTGTACTCGACCATGACCCTGTTGGGCGCGAGGTCCTCGAGGGTTATCAGCACCCTCTCGGTCCCGCCGATGATGAAGTAGCCGCCGGGCTCCCTGGGGTCCTCCTTCTGCCTCACCAGCTCCTGGAGGTACTCGTCCTCGGACAGCTTGCGGTCCATGCTGCCCTCCAGGATCTGGGGGTTCAGGTTGCACCCGCTGGACTTGACCATCATGGGCAGGTCGCCGACGTGCACCCATTTCTCGTTCTCGGGCATGTCCTTCTCGACCCCGTCCTCGTACACCTCGAACCTCACGAACACGGGGGACAGGTAGTTCAGGTTCCTGAGCCTGGCCTCCATCGGCGTCAGCTCGTGGCTGTACCCGTTCGCCTCCATGACCTTCGGCTGGTCTATCCTGACGGTGGGCTTCGACTGGGGGTCGATGTTCCCGTCCTCGTCCCTCCTCCTGCCGATCCTGATCTCGATGTTCCTGCCGCTCGTGCGCTCGGGGTCCAGCTTTATGACCCCGCGCTCTGCGTCGTCGGTGGGCACCCTGATGTCGTCGACTATCTTCTGCATCCTGCTGTTCGGGTTCCCGCCGGTGGCGAGGAAGTCGTCGAACGATGCGATGTGATGGTTCACGATGTTCTTCTCTGCGAAATATAACCTAACCAGATCCCTCAAACGATCACCCTTTGGTAACAAGCCTGTAGGCAACGAACTCCTGCGCCGTCTCGCTCTTCCTCACTATCCGGACGACGCGCCCCTCCGCGATCGGCCCGTGTATGGTCTCCAGCACCCTTATGCCCGCGTCGTTGTTCTTGATCTTCGGGAGCTGGTCGCACGTTATCCCAAGTTCGGACAGTACCCTCCCAGCCTCCTCCTCGGACAAAAGATGGTGCTCAGGCACGAGGTCGTGCTTGAGTACGTTGAACGAAATATTCTCTGTTGCCAAATGATTCACCTCTGTTAAATGCCCCGCCCCCGGTCAGCGGCGCCCCCGTTTAAGAAACTTGCTTCTCGTCATTCCTTTCCTCATACTTGATCTGCGGCCGATCGCTCATGAAGACTCTCAGCGGGCCTGAAGGGATTCGAACCCTTGACCACCTGATTAAAAGTCAGATGCTCTACCTAGCTGAGCTACAGGCCCT
>WRNL01000117.1 GCA_009776625.1 Methanomassiliicoccaceae archaeon
AGGCGTGGTCCCTGTGCGTGAGGGGTATGCCGGCGAGCTCCGGCACGGATATCGACGAGGACACGCCCGGGACCACATGCACCTCCGCCCCCGCTTTGATCAGCTCCGCCGCCTCCTCGGCGCCCCTCCCGAAGAGGAACGGGTCGCCCCCCTTCAGGCGGACGACCGTCTTGCCCTCGGCGGCGAGCCTGACGAGGGTGTCGTTGATCTCACCTTGGGTCATCTTGTGGTCCCCGCCGCGCTTGCCGGCGTCTATCAGCTCTGCGCCCTTGCATTCGTCCAGTATCCCGGCGTCGATGAGCGCGTCGTGCACGACGACGTCCGCCCTCCTAAGAACATCGAGGCCCCTGACCGTTATCAGGTCGACGTCGCCCGGCCCCGCTCCGACTAAGTAAACTTTCCCTTTCATCATCATTCCCCCCTGAGCCCGGAGGCTATCCTTTCCAGGTCGGGTTCGGCATAGCCGCATGGCAACACCGTGTCGACCCTTCTGAGGACGGACCCGTCGTGGAACACGGCCCTCACCCTCAGCCTCCCTGCTTCTTTCCTCGCGTTCACGCCTATGGGCGACGAGCATATGCCGCCCATGAGCCTCATTATCGAGCGTTCCGCCTGGGTCTCCGCCCTCGCGTCGGCATCGTCCAGCCTCTCCAGCATACCGAGGGCGCCCTTGTCCGACGCCCTGCATGCGACCGCTATCGCGCCCTGCCCGGGCGCGGGCACGAACTCGTCCACGCTGAGGGCGTGCATCTCCCTGTCGATGCCCAGCCGCTCCATCCCCGCCTTCGCCAGTATGATGGCGTCGTACTCCCCCCTGTCCAGCTTGCCCAGCCTGGTGTCTATGTTGCCCCTCAGGGCTTTGACCTTAAGGTCGGGGCGCAGGCTGTTCAGGATGACAGACCTCCTGACAGACGACGACCCCACGGTGGAGCCGATCGGGAGCTCGTCGATGCGCATAGGCAGTATGACGTCCTCGCAGGAGGCCCGTGGGAGGACGGCCCCGATGGCTATCTCCCGGCCTCTGAGCACGGGCACGTCCTTCATGGAGTTCACGGACACGTCTATCTCCCCTGCGGCCAGGGCGTTGTCCAGCTCCCTGACGAACGCCCCGTACCCCCCTATGTCCTTCAGGTCGGATGTCAGGTCCGTGTCCCCTGAGGTCTTTATCTTCTTCACCGTCATGGGCGCGTCGGAATGCGCCGCAACGGCCGTGAGGAATATCTCGGTCTGGGCGAGCGCCAGCCTGCTGTCCCTTGTGCCTACGATCATTTGATGCACCTCATGCATGCGTCGAACCCTTCCGACAGCCTCCTTATCTCGGAGCCGTGCTCGGTTGACAGGAAGTTCACTTCCAGCGCCGCCGGCGGCATGTATATGCCCGAGTCGAGCATGCGCCTGAACAGGTCGGAGTACGTCTGCCTGTCGCACCGGAGCGCATCGGCCCCGTTTCTCACCGAACCAACGCCGAAGAACACCTGGAACATTGACCCGACGACGTTGACCGCAGCTGTGACGCCGCGGTCCTCCAACGAGTCCGATATGGATGAAACGAGCTCAGAACCCATCCTGTCCAGTTCCATGTACCTCTCCTTTGTCATCTCCCTCAGCGCGGCGGTCCCGGCGGCGGCCGTCAGAGGGTTGCCGGAGAACGTGCCCGCCTGGTACACGGGCCCCACGGGAGCAAGCTTCTCCATGATCTCCCTGCGCCCGGCGATGGCGCCCGCTGGGAGCCCGCCGCCCATTATCTTGCCGAGCGTGCAAAGGTCCGGCTTCACCCCGTAGAGCTCCTGCGCCCCGCCCCGCGCCAGCCTGAACCCCGTTATGACCTCGTCGAATATCAGCAGGACGCCCTCCCTCTCGGTCATCCTCCTGACCTTTTTCAGGTAATCCTTGCCGGGCGGCACCACGCCCGCGTTGCCGAGGACCGGCTCCATAATCACGGCGGCTATGTCGTCCCTCCCCTCCAGGACGGACTCCATCTGATCCTCCGAGTTGTAGTCGACCGTGTATGTCCCGGAGGCCGCACCGGAGGGTATGCCGTTCCTCAGCCTCCTCTGCGACCGGTCTGAAAGCACGGCGTCGTGCGACCCGTGGAACCCGCCCCTCATCTTCACCACACAGCGCTTGCCGGTGTGCCCCCTGGCAAGGCGGATCGCATGCATCGTCGCCTCGGTGCCCGAATTGACTAGGCGCACCATCTCGGCGCATGTCACCCTCCCCGATATCTCCTTCACCAGCTCCATCTCCGGGGGAGAGGGGGCACCGAATACCGTCCCCGTTTCTGCCTGGCGCATGATAGCCGATGCCACCGAAGGATGCGCGTGGCCGAGTATGAGCGGGCCGTAGGCCATGCAGAGGTCGATGTAGTCGTTGCCGTCGACATCGGTGACGACGCACCCCCTGCCCTTTTCGAAGTACACGGGGCAGGGCTCGAACGCCCTTACCGGGCTCGACACTCCGCCGGGGGTGAGCCCTCTCATCTCCTGATGACGGCTGAAGGACGCGCCCCTGTTCACCTTCCCAGCTCCTTCAGGACGTCCTCTGTGAAATAGGACACCAGTATGTCCGCCCCGGCTCTTTTTATCGATATGAGGGACTCCATCATCGCCCTGCGCTCGTCCAGCCACCCGTTGGCCGCCGCCGCCTTTATCATGGCGTACTCCCCGGAGACCTGGTAGGCCGCCACGGGGACGGAGAGCTCCGTTCTCGCCTGTTTTATGACGTCGAGGTACGGCATCGCCGGCTTCACCATCACAATGTCTGCGCCCTCCTCAATATCCATGCGCATCTCCGACATGGCCTCCCTGCCGTTGGCAGGGTTCATCTGGTACGCCTCCCTCCCGCATCCCGACGGCACTGAATGCGCTATGTCCCTGAACGGCCCGTAGAACGAGCTGCAGAACTTCGCGCTGTACGCCATTATAGGGACGTCCTTGTGGCCTGACCCGTCGAGGGCGTCCCTTATGCTGGCGACCTGTCCGTCCATCATGCCGCTCGGGGCCACCATGTGGGCCCCTGCGTCCGCGAGGGACTCTGCGATCTCTCTGTATCTGAGCAGCGTGAGGTCGTTGTCCACTCTCCCCCCGGAGAGCACCCCGCAGTGCCCGTGGTCGGTGTACTCGCACATGCACAGGTCAGCGATGAGGAGCAGGTCCGACGACGCCCCCATCCCCCTTATCGCCCTCTGGGCCACGCCGTCCTCCGACGACGCGCCGGAACCCTCCGGATCTTTGTGCCTCGGTATCCCGAACACCATCACTGCGTTGACCCCGGCGGAGCGGAGTCTCTCTGCAACCTTGGGCGCGTCGCCCAAGGGGTAAGTGGGGACCCCGGGCATGGACCCTGTGAACCTGACCGAGTCTAGCGACTCGTCGAAGAACACCGGCAGCACGAAGTCGTCCGGGTGCAGCCTCGTCTCCGTCAGCATCCTGGCGACCCCGCCGCTCGCGCGCCTGCGCCTCATCCTGTCTCTCGGGAACATCATCTGACCTCCAATCCGAACAGGTACCGCGCCGCATCAATAATACCGTTCTCCCCGCCGGCGGAAGATACCCTTAGGTTTTCATAGACGTCGGCGAGCATCTTCGACACGATCGCCCTCGACATGTCTTCGAGCACGACGTCTGCATCCCCGGACGCAGCCCTCGACTTTGCTTTGGAAAGCTCCTCCTCCCTTATTGCGGCGGCCTTCCTGCCTATCTCACCTATGACGTGGTTGGCCTTCTCCTCCAGGTACTCGGCGTCCATCCTGGCGATCTCGTCCCTCACGATGCGCTCCGCCTCGGATATCTCCGTCATCCGCCTCATTATGTTCTCAGCGGCCACCCCTTGGAGGCTGTCCATGGTCTCCAGCGACACGCCAGGCAGCTCGCCGACGGCGTCGTCCACGTTCTTCGGCACCGATACGTCAACAATAAGCAACGGGACCTCCCGCTCCCCGGCGGAAGTCACCGTCTCCGGGGTGACGATGATGTGCGGGGCGGAGGTGGCGACGAACAGGACGTCGCTCTTCGAGACTGCTGACACCAGGTACTCCCTGCTCAGGGCGGTGCCGCCTATCTGCAGGGCGAGGTCCGAGGCCCTCTCGAACGTCCTGCCGGAGACGACCACCAGGCGCGCGCCCTTGCCCGAGAGGCTCTTCCCGATGGCCGACGCCATGCTCCCCGCCCCGAATACGGTGACGGTCTTGCCCTCCAGGCCGCCCGCCCTCTGCTCTGCGAGCTCCACGGCCGCGCTCCCGACGGAGACGGATCCGGAGTTGATCTGCGTCTCGTTCCTGACCTTCTTGCCGATGGAGAGCGCCCTGTCGAAGAGCCGCGACAGGTACTTGGACACGTGCCCCTCCTCCTTGGCCCTGACGTACGCCTCCCTGACCTGACCCTGGATGTGGTCCTCCCCCACGATAAGGGAGTCCAACCCGCAGGACACCCTGAACAGGTGCCTTATCGACGCCTTCCCCTGGTTGACGAAGGGCACGCTCTGTTCCTTCGAGCGGGGCACGGTGTTCCTTATGAACGACTCGAACTCCCTCCTCACGGGCTCGGCGTCGTCCGTCCCGACGTACACCTCGAAGCGGTTGCACGTCTTCAGTATCACGTACTCGTTCTGCCCCATCGTGTTGTGTAGGTACTTGGCGATGTTGGACTCCATCATCTGAGCGACCTCGCTCATCGCCTCGACCCCCGCGTCCGTGTGCGTAACGTGAAGGCTGACGATCATTCCGGCACCCCGAGCGTCCTGGCCCTCTCTATGGCGGATGCGGCGTCCCCCTCCCTGGCGAGCCGGTTGACCTCGGGGTCGCGGGCCGCCCTCCTCAGAAATGCGGAGCGCTCCGCCTGCGTCCCCTTCCC
>WRNL01000118.1 GCA_009776625.1 Methanomassiliicoccaceae archaeon
CGGCCCGTGGAAGCCCCTCTCCCCCGGCCCGGACGGCGGCTACGCCATCCCCAGGGAGGACGTGATCGACAAGCTGACCATCGAGGCGAGGTGACCCCAAACCCCTTCCCACCCCCTTCCCGAACCAGAGGGGGGGCGTCAGCCCCCTCTCCCCTTATCCTTTTTGCGCGGAAGAACCCTGGACGCATCAAAGGCCCATGCCGGCGACAGATGCCAGAGCCTCGTTCAGTGCCAGCAAAGCAATTAGTCGCATACGTGACTGTCGCAATAAGATGCCTCGACATGAGGGACGAGCGATGCGACGAAGAACTTTCGAGGAAGATGAACGTGAACAACGGTGTCGCACAGTCGTATCTGATAGGCCAGCTGGGAAAGGTCGACGGGTATGACAATGTCCGCGAAGCATTGCCGCCGATTCTCTTTCTGTGACAACCCGCCAGTTCATGGGGTGTTACGGGCAGTCTATCATGCCGACACATATTTTTACGCCCACTGCGATTGATGCCCTATGCCTGACGAGCTCGAGACCTGCCTTGCCGCGCTGTTCCTCAACAAGGGCAAGGACGTCCTGACTGCCAAGGAGCTAACCATGTACGTCTCCCTGGACCTCAGGTGGATGCAGGTGAAGGAGGCGGAGGCGCTCGTGGGCGTCCTCCTGGACAAAGGGCTCGTGTCGAGGACAGGGGAGTACCTCCGCCCGCTGATAGACACCTCGGCCGTGGACGTGCCCGTCGCATACAGGCCGTCGGCGGGGTTCCTCAGGTCGCTGAGCGGCTATGCCCCCAAGCGTACGGCGACCGGGAAGCCCGCCGCCCCGCAAGAGGCCGAGGCGGCGGCCGCGCCGCCGGACGTCCTGCCCCTGCTCATCAAGGCCGCCCTGGAATCCGGCATGGAGAAGGGGGCGTTCGTGTCCGAGTGCAACAAGATCAGCAAGAGGGCGGACGTGGACATGGAGGTGGCGGCGCTGATGATACTCAGGGACAGGGGCGCTGACGTGGCGCCCTTCCTGGCCGGCGTCCGCGCCTCGGTCCTCGGGAGATGATCACTCCTTCTTTATGAAGTTGCTGAGGGTCATTCCCTCTGCCTGCCCGCCGCTGCCGACCTGGGCCCCGGGCTGCAGCACTTCCTTAAGCTTTATTCCCAGCGCCTTCTCCAGCTTGTTGATGAGCTTGTCGTCGGGGACCAGGTCGTTCGCCTCTATCTTCGCGATGATGTTCCTTTTCTCGAATATGGACTTCGCGAAGTCGTCGATGCTCAGCCCCTTCGCCTCCCTGGCGGCCCTCACCACGTCCCCGTAGTCCTCAATCAGCTCCCTCGAGGACACGGAGAACACGTCCCTCGTCTGCATCCTCCTCTCCCTCTTCTGGAGCCTCTCGTCGATCACGGCCTTCGGGACCGGCGCGCCGGGAGCCGGCGCCGACCCATTGTACTCGGCTCCGAACCTGGCGCAACCCGGGCACAGGCTCAGCCTCGTGCCCTCCACAAGCATCGGTTTCGTCAGGGGGACGTCCGCCCCGCACATTTCACAGATCATCGGAACCCGATTAGCATTTTTATTTATTAATTTGATGGGTGGTACGAGAAAAACTAATAAAGAGGAGTAACGTATAGCCACGAAGTGGTAGCTAAATGGACGACACCCGCATCGAAGAGCTGAAGGCGAGGATCATAACCCTCGAGGAGAGGAACGTCAGGCTGATGGAGGACCTTCAGGCCGCGGAGAACGACAAGCGCTACTCGGAAGGGGAGCTGTTCAGGCTGCAGAAGGACCACAGCCGGATACGGGCGGAGCTAGAAAGGCTGAGGAGCCCGCCGCTCATCGTCGGGTCGCTGCGCGACGTCCTCCCGGACAACCGCGTCGTCGTCAAGAGCACCACGGGCCCGGACTTCATCGTCTCGGTCTCGGAGTACATACCGCCCGCCGACCTCGTCCCCGGCGCAAGGGTGTCGCTGAACAAGCAGACCCTCGCGGTGATGAACGTGCTGCCCCTCCCGCTGGACCCCGTCGTCACCGGCGCGGAGATAATAGACAAGCCCGACATATCCTACGACGACATAGGCGGCCTCGAGAAGCAGATGGTGGAGCTCCGCGAGGCGGTCGAGGACCCGCTGCTCAGGCCCGAGCTCTACGCCAAGGTCGGCATCGAGCCCCCGAAGGGCGTGCTGCTGGTCGGCCCCCCTGGCACCGGCAAGACCCTGATGGCCAAGGCGGTGGCGAACGCCACCAGCGCGACCTTCATAAGGTTCGTCGGCTCCGAGCTCGTCCAGAAGTACATCGGCGAGGGCGCCAGGCTCGTCCGCGAGCTGTTCGACCTCGCCAGGGAGAAGGCCCCCAGCATAATCTTCATAGACGAGCTGGACTCGGTGGGGGCGAAGAGGATGGACGTCGCGACGTCCGGGGACAGGGAGGTCCAGAGGACCCTCATGCAGCTGCTGGCGGAGCTCGACGGGTTCACGCCCACGAGCGAGGTGAAGATCATCGGCGCGACGAACAGGCCGGACATCCTCGACGACGCCCTGCTGAGGCCCGGGAGGTTCGACCGCATCATAGAGATCGGCCTGCCCGACGTCGGGGGGCGGGCGCAGATATTCGGGATCCACATGTCCCGCATGAGCATAGACAAGGGCATCAACCCGAGGAAGCTCGCCGAGCTGACGGACACCGCCTCCGGCGCGGAGATAAAGAGCATCTGCACGGAGGCGGGCATGCTCGCCATACGCGACGGCAGGGACACGGTGACCGAGCAGGACTTCATGTCCGCGAGGGCGAAGGTCCTGGAGGCGGGGAGGAACAAGATGAAGGCCGCCCCCGCCCATATGTTCGGGTGACTCAGTTCCTCTCCGCGTCCTCGCCGCCGAAGAACGTGAGCTGGGCGGCGGCGTAGATCTCGTCCAGCCCCGTCCCCTCCTCTGCCGAGACGCCCCTTATCCCCCCGAACACGCCGGTGTTCTCCAGCGCCTTGAACAGCTCCATCCCCACCACCGTCTGGGGGTCGGAGTCCTCGTCGAGGAAGTCCCCGTAGAGGGTGTCGGGGTTCTCGAACCAGTCGATGACCCTCTCGCTGTCCTCCTCTGACAGCACGTCGAGCTTCGAGAGCAGGTTGACCATGGGCAGCTGCAGCCTGAACTGGACCAGCGCGGAGAGCGTCATCGACGACACGAACCCGTTCGGCCTCCTGCAGAGCATGGGGTCGGACAGGTACGCGATCATCGACCTCTCCTTCCCCAGGGCGTCGACTATCATGCCCGACGACTCCCTGAACGCGAACAGCTCGAGCTGCCCGGGGGTGTCGATAAGGGCGTAGTTCGTCCTGTACCCCCCGAGCACGGAAGTCAGCCTGTGGATGTTCATGGCCATGAGGTCGGCGGCAACGACCTGCGCGCCGTTGGGCCCGAGCGAGTACTCGTCCATAACCTCCCCGAGGGATATCCACTCCCTTATGTCCACGTCCGCCCTGTAGGCGAGCCTGTCGGCCCCCGGGTCGAGGTTCACAGTCACCGCGTCGACGCCGTTGTCGTCGAGCCACTGCTTGAACGCCCCCACCATAGTGCTCTTGCCGCTCCCCGCCGTGCCGACGAAGAATATGTTCCTCATGGGGCCGCAGAGGCGTCCGCCGCATTTATAGGGTTGCCCCGCCGCCCCGCCCGCCCGCGCGGGCGGGCGTGCAATAAGAAGGTTATATATCTCTTGTACTTTACACAGTGCAGGCGTTATAATGGTGCTCAGTGTTTTCAAGTCCGGCGACGAGCTGTTCAACCAGGGCGTGGACCTCGTAAAGAGGAAGGAGTACGCCAAAGCGAGGAAGAACTTCGAGAAGACGATAGAGAAGGGCGGCAGGGAGACCGCCCTCGCGAGAGTGTACGTCGACATAATCGACGCCTGCCTGGACCGCGACAACCCGATGAGGTACTCCAAGCTCGCGGCGACCCTCGCTGGCACCGGGGACGGCTTCGTGTTCGGCCTGACCGAGGTGGAACCCGAACGGCTCGCGAGGGAGTGCGCCCTCCTCGCCGAGAAGCTGAACGTGGGTAGGATGGCGGCGGGGACCCAGGCGCAGAAGGAGGACAAGGGCAACCGGCTCCTCGACATTGCCAGGAAGTACCAGTCGCAGATAGGCAACGAGACGATAACGCTCAGCGGGATCGTGGGGCTGCCGATCAACACCGGGATCAAGGAGGCCCTGTACCTCCAGGCGCTGGGCTACGAGAGCCTCGCCGCCGGCGCGGTGATGGCGGACCCCAAAAGGGCCGCCGAGTTCCTTCAGAACGCGTTCAGCTGCCGCAAGCAGCTCGGCGAGGACGGCCAGAACGTGATGAACCTGATGAAGGCGTACTCTAAATCCGCCAAATGCTGGATCTGCGGGAGGCCGTCGACCGGCGAGGGGGTGCACTTCCTGGCGATGTCCAGCGACATATCCCCCTTCATGCGGAAGTCCGACGACGACGTGCTGCAGTCAGCCCCCTCCGACTTCAGCTCGATATACGTGTGCAGGCCCTGCTACTCCTCCATCTCCAGGCGGTCTGACGAGATAGCGAGGCAGTACCATGAGAGGGCCATGCAGGAGATGAGGGCGATGGAGGCTAGGCTGCAGGCCGAGATCCGGAGCATGGCGGCGCAGATAGCGATCAGACGGTGAGACAGTTGGACGACATGGTGATGCTCAGGTGCAAGTACTGCGGCGCCCCACTCGACAGGAAGTCCCTCGAGTCGTCCTCCCCCTACATAACCTGCGCCAGCTGCGGCACCTCGCAGCAGAGGATGGACGCCAAGGCCTACCTGGACCAGATGATGGGGCAGGTGCAGGCGTGGATCAGCAAGACCATCCCC
>WRNL01000119.1 GCA_009776625.1 Methanomassiliicoccaceae archaeon
GACTCCAACGAGGAGGCGGAGCACGGGGCCGGGGTGGAGGCCGCCAAGGCCGACGCGACGGCGGAGGAGCTCCGCCGGTCCCGGTCGGCGCTGGAGGAGAGGCTCCAGTCGGCGGACTTCGACATCAAGGACGCGGAGTGGAACCTGAAAGAGGTGAAGCAGGAGGCGGGCCCCATGGGCGGGGCCGAGGAGATCTCCAAGAGGATAGTCGAGGCCAAGAGGAAGGAGGCGGAGCTCGAGAGGCAGGAGTCCGAGCTCAAGGAGGCCATCAGGAGGCTGGACGCCCAGTACAGCGAGCTCATGGCCGAGAAGAAGGTCTCCAACAGGATGAACAAGGGCGACGAGGCGGTCGACGCGATAATAGGGCTCAGGGACAAGGGCATGGCNACNGGCATNCACGGGACGGTCCAGGAGCTGGCGACGGTCCAGCCCGGGTACGAGACCGCGCTCTCGGTGGCGGCCGGCGGGAAGATGAGGGCCATAGTCGTGTCGGACGACCAGGTGGCCTCCGACTGCATATCCTACCTTAAGAAAGAGAAGCTGGGCAGGGTGACGTTCCTGCCGCTGAACAAGATGATGGGCGGCAAGCCCAGGGCGAAGGCGATAATGACCGTCAAGCAGACGGAGGGGTACGCCACGGACCTCATAGACTTCGACCCCAAGTACGGGGACGTGTTCTGGTACGTGTTCCAGGACACGATGGTGGTCAACACCATAGCCGAGGCGAGGGCGATAATGGGCGGGGTGAGGCTGGTCACCAAGGGCGGCGAGCTGCTGGAGGCGTCCGGCGCGATGACCGGCGGGACGCTGAGCGCCCAGAGCGTGCTGAAGTTCGGCGCGGCGTCGGAGTCGAGGCTGGACGAGGCGAGCGCGAAGCTCAGGGCCGCCAACGACTCCATGGACGCCCTGAGGGCGAAGCTCAGGGAGCTGCGGGACGGCATACGCGCCATGGACGACGAGATGAGGAAGGCCTCCAGCGCGGGCATGGGCGCACAGGCCCAGATCGGGCAGCTCACCGCGAGGATAGCCGAGCTCAAGAGGTCGAGGCAGCAGGCCTCGGACGAGCTCGAGGCCAAGAAGAGGGAGTGCTCGGCGGCGGAGAGGCGGCAGTCCGAGCTGAAGCAGTCGCTGGACGGTATATCCGCGTCCCTGGCCGCGCTCAGGGACGAGAGGGCCGCCGTCAGGGAGAGGATAACGGAGATAGCCCCCGCCGAGATGCAGGAGAGGATACAGAAGGCGAGGGACAGCATATACGCCCTGTCGAACGAGGCGTCCGACCTGCGCTCGCAGAAGAACTCCATAGAGACGGAGATGTCCGGGCTCGCCAGGCAGCGCGCCTCCCTCGAGGCGCAGATGAGGTCCGCCGAGAAGAAGATCGGGGAGGGCAGGGAGGCCATAGCCGCCTACGGGAAGGAGATGGAGAGGATAGCCGTCGAGCTCGACGCGCTGAGGAGGATCGAGGGCGAGATGGAGAAGGGCATCGAGGGGCTGAGGGACGAGAAGGACGCGCTGGTCGAGAGGGGCTTCAAGCTCTCCGGCGAGAGGGACTCCGTCCAGGACAAGATCGAGGTCAAGGACGGCATGAGGTCGTCCAACGAGGCGCAGGTGGCCATAGCGAGGGAGAACCTCGCCCAGATACAGACCGAGCTGGCCGAGATAAAGGTGCAGGTGGAGCTGCCGGTCCCGTCGGAGGAGGAGATCAGGCGCACCATAAGGTCGTGCGAGGGCATACTGTCCAGGATAGGCGCCGTGAACCTCCGCGCCATAGAGGACTACGAGGAGCGCAAGGCGAGGTACGACGGGCTCATGGACGACATCGGGAAGCTCAAGGCCCAGATAAAGGAGCTCGGCGACCTGACGGAGTCCCTGAACTCGCAGAAGAAGGGGCTGTTCATGCAGTCCTACGACGCGGTGAACGCGAACTTCAAGCAGATCTACGCCCAGCTCTCGGACGGCGGGGAGGCGTTCATGGGCCTGGAGGACGAGGGCGACCCGTTCCTCGGGGGCCTGACGATAAACGCCAAGCCGAAGAACGGCAAGCTGCTGAGGCTCGAGGCGCTGTCCGGCGGGGAGAAGTCCCTCACCGCGCTGGCGTTCATATTCGCGATCCAGGAGTACCAGCCGTCGCCGTTCTACGTGCTGGACGAGGTGGACATGTTCCTGGACTCGGTGAACGCCGAGATGGTGTCCAAGAGGATAAAGGAGAGCTCGGGCAGGGCCCAGTTCATACAGGTGTCCCTGAGGAAGGTGACGCTGGCGACGGCCGACCACCTCATCGGGGTGACGAGGCCGCCCTCGGGCATAAGCAAAGTGATAATACAGCCGGACCTGGCCGAGGTTTCGAGGTACGAAGAGGAGGCCCTGAGAAGGCAGGAAACGGAAACTTAAAAAGGATGGATGGGATAGTAAATGGACGAGACGATGAGGAAGGAAGACATGGAGCAGCACCTGCTGTTCCACAAGGCACTGGCGGAGGACAGCGACGCGTACCTGAGGATAAACGGGTACATGGACATACTCGGAAAGGCCGGGTCGGGCGAGAGGCTCAACGACCCGGTGGACGAGTCGATACGGGCCGCGTTCAGCCTGGTGCTGGAGAACGGGATAGACCCCTGGGAGATAGACCTGGGGGAGTTCGTCAGGCTGTACTCGAGGAAGGTGGCCGAGAACAGGTTCGACATGATCGTGGCCGGGAAGCTGGTGCTGATGGCGTGGAGGATACTCAGGCTGCAGTCGGAGGCCACCTGCTCCAAGACCGACGAGCCGTACGAGGAGGAGTTCTTCGACTTCCAGCTGGAGGACGAGGACGAGTTCCTGGTCGTGCCGGAGGTGTCCTTCAGGCAGGCGTACAGCAGGGACGCCGTCCGCCAGGTGACGATGTACGAGCTGCTCGACGCCTTCGAGGAGGCGAGGGCGGAGATGGAGGTCCACCTGGAGAGGGAGAGGGTCAGGGCGGAGATCGAGGAGAAGGCCCCGAAGAGGTTCGACAACAAGGCCCACGAGGAGGACGACAAGCAGGACGTCGAGTTCGTGTGGGAGAGGATCGTCAGGCTCGGCGCCGGGCCCATGCAGATCGACGAGCTCTACACGAGGGACCTGATGGAGAACCTCAGGACGTTCGTCGCCGTGCTCCACCTGGTGAGGGACGGGAGGCTGGAGATATCCCAGGCCTCGCTGCCGAGGGGCGCGATCACCATAGAGATGAAGGTGCCCGGGATACCGACCTCGCTGGAGAGCAAGGAGAACCAGGAAGAGGCAGAGGCGGTGAACTGAGGTGGACGAGAAGGGCGCGGTCGAGGCGGCGCTTTTCTCCAGCCCCGAGAAGGTCGGCGTGTCGGGCATAGCGGAGAAGACCGGGCTGCCCGAGGAGAGCATAAGGCACGCCCTGAGGGACCTCAGGAGGGAGTACGACGACCGCGGCTCGGCGATAATGGTCGCCAAGATCGGGAACGAGTACAAGATGATGCTCCGGCCTGAGTACACGGAGTTCACCGGGCAGTTCGCCAAGGCGGAGATGACCGGGGGGATGATGCGCACCCTCAGCACGATCGCCTACAACCAGCCCATCCTCCAGTCGGAGCTGTTCAAGACCCGCGGGGTCAGGACGTACGACGACGTCCGCGCCCTGAGGGACATGGACATGGTCGCCGCCAAGAGGGTGGGGCAGACCCTCGAGCTGACGACCACGAAGAAGTTCTGCGAGTACTTCGGCATCGGGAGCACCAGGGTCGCCGACATCAAGAAGTGGATAGAGTCGCAGGCGAAGAACATCGGGCAGGACAAGTGAGGCGGGGCGGGGCCGCCCCTCGCATGCGCGCGTGCGCGTTGTATGTTATATCCACTAACAGAATAAAATAAGGAGGGCGCCGCCTCCCAGAAAGGTTTATAACGGGAATCATAATAACCTGCCATCCTGTATGGTGAATAAATGATGTACACTAGGTTCGAGAAAGCGAGGATCATAGGCGCGAGGGCGCTCCAGATCTCGTACGGCGCCCCTGTCCTCATCGACTACCCCGAGGACATGCTGGATCCGATAGACATCGCCATGCTTGAGTATGAGGGGGACCTCATACCTATCACTGTGGTCAGGAGCTAACCGAGGAATCAAGATGAGCGAAGAGGAGAACGTAACGGTGGACAGCGACCTGCTGGTCGCGGAGGACATGTACCTCACGTCGGGCGTGCACATAGGCACCCAGCAGAAGAGCGCGGACATGAAGGACTTCATATACAAGGTCAGGCAGGACGGGCTGTACGTGCTGGACGTCAAGAAGACGGACGACAGGATAAGGGCGGCGGCGGGGTTCCTCGCCAGGTACGACCCGAGGAGGATACTCGTGGTCTCGGCGAGGCAGTACGGGCAGAGGCCGGCGAGGGAGTTCTCCAAGGCCATAGGCGCGCCCGCCTTCGCCGGGCGCTTCGTCCCCGGCACGCTGACGAACCCCTCCAACGACGGGTTCATCGAGCCCGAGATAATAATGGTGACGGACCCTGCGGCGGACAAGCAGGCGCTCAACGAGGCGCTCAACCTCGGGATACCGATAATCGCGCTCTGCGACGCCAACAACGAGACGAGGAACGTCGACCTCGTTGTCCCCACGAACAACAAGGGGCGGAGGGCGCTCGCCTGCATATACTGGCTCCTCACGAGGGAGGTCCTGTTCGCAAGGGGCGACATAAAGGACCGCGCCGACTTCCAGATGGAGATCGAGGACTTCGAGGCCAAGCTCTGACGCGGCCCGGGCGAACGATCATTGTAACCCACCGGTCCGTGACCGGCCCCCTGCATCCGCGGGGCCGGTCACGG
>WRNL01000120.1 GCA_009776625.1 Methanomassiliicoccaceae archaeon
CGTTTGCGTCCGCAAACGGGGAACTGGTCACGAACTGGTGACGTTTCACAATACTACGGGCGTTTCACGGCGTCACGGGCCCGCCGTGAGCAGCCTCGCGCTGACCGCCCCCCCGTCCACCTCGACGACGGCGTACATGCCGTCCTTCGCCGGCCCGGGGTTCACGAACGTCGTCCCCTCGATGTGCCTGACCCCGTAGTCCTCGTGGATGTGGCCGCTGAGGACCAGGACAGGCCTGAACTCCTCCACTATCCTCTTGACGGAGGTGCTGCCCACGCTCAGCCCGGAGGGTATCCTGTCGTTGACGCCGTAGGGCGGGGCGTGGACCATCAGGACCATCCCCTCCTTGGACACGGGCCTGAGCATGTCGTATATGACGTCCTCCCCCAGCTCGAAGGGCGTGTCGAATATCGTGGGGTTCGACCCCCCCAGCCCGGCTAGGTGGAACCCGCCCAGCACGGCGGCCTTGCCGTGCATGTCCGTCGCCACCCCCGATATCGCCGCCGGGAGGTCGAGGGGGTCGCAGTTCCCCGGTATGGCGTACACGGGCCTCCCGATGGGCCCGAGTATCCTCAGGGCCACCTCGTTCGGGCCGAAGTCAGTTATGTCGCCGAGCGCGAGCACGTAGTCGACGCCCTCCCGCTCCGCCGCCGCATTGGCCCACCCCGTCACGGCCTCGTTGCCGTGTATGTCAGAGATCACAAGGAGCTTCATCGCTGTTCGGATGCGGTAGAGGATACATTAATGTTTCATCGCCGCAGGCCCTCGGCTTTCCTGTGGGCGACGCACCATGCGTCCCCCCCGAGGATCGGCCTCGCCTCCGTCTCGAACCCCGCGCCCTCGCCGGCGGCGGCCAGCCGTTCCACAGCGTACTCCCTGTACCCGTGCCGGGTGTGCGGGAGGCGTGCCAGGAAATCGCCCGTGTAGAACACGTTCACGAACACCCCGCCCGGCTCCAGCACGCGCCCGACCTCGGCCATAGCGCCCTCAGGGTCGTCCCAGAAGTAGACGGTGTTGACGGTGCATGCCTTGCTGAAGGAGCCGTCCTCGAAGGGCATGGCGGCCATGTCGCCGCAGGACAGCGTCATCCTCTCCCCCCTCACGGGCCCGCGGTTGCGCCGGGAGGCGGCGCGGATCGCGCTCTCGGAGATGTCTATCCCGGCGAGCGAGCAGCCGAATCTCTCAGCCAGCATTCTGAGTACGTACCCGTTCCCGCATCCGATGTCAAGGACGCGGTCGGAGCCGGAGGGGGACAGCGCGCGGATCGCCTCCTCGTACATGGGGCGGTTCTGGCGGTTCATGGCGATGCCCACCGCCCACCCCCCGAGGCCCGATGGGCGGCCGAACTGCCTCGCCAGGTACCCGTCGAGGCCCATGCGGCGCCCTCACCCCAGGGCGTTCTTCGCATCCCTGTATAGCCTCTCTGCGGGGTACAGGTCCACTGTGCCAGGGGCGGCGGTTATGAACTCGAGGCCGGTCGTGTCCGCGACGTGCTCGCACCCCCGGTCCATCTCCTCCGCGCTGATCCCGATGCCGGTGTCGATCCTCACCGCGTTCTTGTAGCCGTAGAACTCGAACACCTCCCTGAGGTTGTGTATGCCCATCGCGTCGAAGCCCTTGGCGATGTCCAGCTCCTTGGAGAACTCGCCCCAGTTCCCGGCCATCGCCGGGGTGACGAAGAGCATCCCCGTGTGCTTCCTCACGAAGTCGCAGTACCTGGAGTGCCCACCGACGGCGACGCCGATGCAGTCGTCGCAGACGTCCTCGTTCCCGTCGCGGAACACGAACACGGGGGTGCCGATGGCCCCGGACGCCCACTTGGAGACGTCCCACCCGGCGTTGCCGCAGGAGCCGTAGTAGAGGGCGATCGCGTCGAAGCGGCTCTGGTAGAACCTCAGCTGGTCCTCTATGGTCTGGCGGAGCGACTTCGGCTCCATGTGGAGGCCGAGCTTGTTCATGATCACGACGATGTTGAACCCCTCCCCCCGGTCGATGCCGTCGAGGCCGTTGTCGAACTCCCACTGGTCGATGACCGTGAACGGGACGCCCCTGCGCTCCAGCTTCCCCCTCAGGGTGCGCGAGGGCGGCGTGTCGACGACGAACACCCTCTTCTCCTCCTTCTCGTTGCTCAGGGCGTACACCAGCTCGTCCTCGAGTATGGGGCAGCCGATTATCCCGATGGTGCCTTTGGTCATGTGGGGTGGGAACGCGTCGTGTGCATTTACCCGTTGCGGTACAGGCATCCCCGCGGCGCCCCCTCCGTCCGCTTCGCTGACATGCCGATCCGCATAAGCCGGATTGGGAATGTCAACAAAAACTTTTTCATTATAATTCAGTAATTATTTATAAACATGATGCAAATCATATTTAATTGAATCATAATATCAACAAAAACTTTTTCATTATAATCCAGTAATTATTTATATAATATTGCATATCGTATGCCATGAAGAAGATATCTCCCGCACCGGATCTCCGCTCCATTCTGAAGAAGGGGATCACGGGCGGCGTCGCAGACGACGTCGAACTGGCGAGGAGATTCAACGAAAGCTACTACCATTGGGAGGAGATGAAGTACAGGGTCGAAGACGAAGGGGTCAGAGAGAGGGTCTGGTCGCTGATGAAGGTCAACAGGGCGGTCAACTCGAGGCATATGTGTATCGGGGGGGTCAGCTGCTCTTTCACCCTCACCCCCCGGATCCTCGAGCTGCTTTTCGACATAGAGAGGCGCCTCTCGGGGCATCTGGAGTACCAAGGCAGCGAAGTGGGCGGCGAGCGCATGCGCTACTACTCCGTGTCGTCCTTCATCGAGGAGGCGATATCTTCGAGCATCCTCGAGGGGGCGGCGGTGACGAGGGCGGACGCGAAACGGATGATAAGGAAAAAACAGCGCCCCGTCACGGAAGGGGAGCGCATGGTGATGAACAACTACATGGCCATGGAGAACATCAAAAAGATCAAAGGCGAGAGGCTGTCCCCCGAGCTCATAATGGACATGCACAGGGCCATCACCGACGGGACGCTGAAAGACGGGGGGGAGTGGGAGGGGAGGTTCAGGGAAAGCGACGATGTGGTCGTCGGCGACAGCCTGGAGCTGGAAAAAGTGTACCACGTTCCGCCGCCGCACAAAGAGATCCCAAAGATGATGGAGGGCCTGTGCGATTTCTGCAACGATGACGACGGGGAGTTCATGCACCCGCTGATAAAGGGGGTGATCCTTCATTTCATGGTCGGCTACATCCACCCCTTCGTCGACGGGAACGGGCGCCTGGCGAGATCTCTGTTCTACTGGTACTCGATAAAAAGAGGGTACTGGATGATGGAGTACGTGGCGGTATCGAAGATAATAAGGGCGTCTTCGGGCAAATACGGCATGGCATACCAGTATGCCGAAACAGACGAGAACGACCTCACATACTTCGTCAAGTTCAACCTGGAGGCACTGGTCCGTGCAGTGAAGGAGCTGGAGGAGCACATCGAGAGCAAGATGAAGGAACAGAAGGAAGCGGCGGACTTCGTCAGCCGGAACCCCCAGTTCACGTTTCGCCAGGCGGCAATCCTGAAAGATTATATGAAAGACGGCGCCCCCTTCTCTATCGCCGAGCTGCAGCAAAGGTACAGGTGCGCGTACCAGACGGCGCGCCTCGAGGTCATGGGACTCGAGGCGCAGGGGCTCGTCCGGCGGGTGGCCAAGGACCGCAAGAGGGTCTTTTACGCCGTGGATTCGGAAAGAGTATACGAATATGCTGAAAAGAAAGAGCGGGGAAAGCAGAGAGGCGACCCCGATGGCGTAAGGCCTGTGGGCAAGGAACAAACGCAAAAAACCTTGGACGACGTCGCCCCTGCGGCCGCCAAGGGTAAGGGCAAGGGTAAGGGCAAGGGCAAGGGCAAGGACAGGTGACCTGCGAGCGGGCCGCTGGCATCCGGGCGCAGTGTTGGAAAAAGGCGTGAAGGGGGGGATTCGAACCCCCGAGTCCTTACGGACAATAGATTAGCAGTCTATCGCCTTACCAGGCTGGGCCACCTCCACCCACTGCCACCGAAGACAAGTATCTGTATTAAGCTTTCCTATGGGTAATGCGCCCCCTTCTTTGTGTCGGGCTGACCCCCCGGCGGTGTTTGGAACCGTGCCCCCATGTATGAAACTTGCAAATAAGACAATATCATATTTGCAAATAGGATAATTTCATATTTGCAAATAGAACAATATTATATTTGCAAACAGGATAATTTCACACTTGCAAACAATATAATATTTGGTTTGCATATCCACCATTATGATTGAGGGGCGCTCTTCGCCGTCAGAGGAGATCAGGGGCTCTTACCTGCCAAGGATAATCGATTCTAAGGTCTCTGAGAAACTCTCTGCCTTCGGAGGGGTTCTGATAACCGGGCCCAAGTCATGCGGGAAGTCATGGACAGGGCTCAACCACTCGAAGTCCGCAATATTCCTGGGGGACGAGGACATAAACAGGTACGCCTCGTTGAACCCGCAGGCCGTGCTCGCAGGGGAGCAGCCGCGCCTGGTGGACGAATGGCAGGACGTGCCCAAGCTACGGGACGTGGCACGGAGGGACATAGACCTGAGCAACAAGAAGGGCATGTACATATTCACTGGGTCGTCCACGCCCCCTGCGGAATCGAACTTCCACACGGGCATAGGGAGGTTCGCCCGTCTGCAGATGCGGACGATGTCCCTGTTCGAGTCCAGGGACAGCAGCGGCTCGGTGCGGCTCTCCCGCCTTTTCGACACGGGCAGGGCGGAGGCCGCGCCCTCGAGCATAGACTACCCCAAGGCCG
>WRNL01000121.1 GCA_009776625.1 Methanomassiliicoccaceae archaeon
GACGACTTCGAGACCGGGAAGCGGTACGGGATCGAGCCGTTCTGCCCTGTGGGCGAGTCGGGGAGGTTCTCGGGGGAGTTCCCGATGATGGCCGGCAAGAAGGTCAGGGCGTCCAACGACGAGCTCATAAAGCACCTCGATGAGAAGGGCGTCCTTTTCAACTCAGAGAGGATAAAGCACAGGTACGGGCACTGCTGGAGGTGCAAGACCCCCATAATATTCAGGAACACGCGCCAGTGGTTCATAGACGTGCCTGGGATAAAGGAGCGCATGCTGGGCGAGATAGACCGGGTCAAGTGGGTCCCGGAATGGGCCGGGGGCTCCAGGGAGAAGAACTGGGTGGAGGGCGCGAGGGAATGGTGCGTCTCCCGCCAGAGGTACTGGGGGATACCGATGCCGGTCTGGGAATGCGGGTGCGGGGAGGTGCGCGTGGCCGGGCAGTACAGCGACCTCCTGGAAGGGGAAGGCTACACAGAGGGCATGGACACCCACCGCCCGTGGATAGACGGGGTCACGTTCACTTGCGGGAAGTGCGGGTCCGCCATGCACAGGGTGAAGGACGTCCTGGACGTCTGGTTCGACTCCGGCGTGGCGGCGTGGGCGCAGCTGTCCTACCCTGCGAAAGAGGACGGTTTCGACGAATGGGGCTTCGGGAGGCTCATAATAGAGGCCCACGACCAGACCAGGGGTTGGTTCTACACCCAGCTGGGGGCAGGCGTGCTGTCGTTCGGCCGCGCCCCCTACGACGAGGTCATGATGCACGGCTGGGTGCTCGACCCCAAGGGGCAGAAGATGTCGAAGTCCCTGGGCAACGTCATAGAGCCGCTGGAGATAATAAGCGAGCTCGGGGCGGACTCGCTCAGGCTGTACCTGCTGAGGGCGAACGCGCCATGGGAGGACACGGCGTTCCAGAAGGAGGGCCCCAAGAACGCTAGGAAGGTCCTCAACACCTATTGGAATGTCGTGAACTTCGCCTCCACCTACATGGCGATAGACGGCTACGACCCGTCCGCCCACACCCTCGACGGCATCCGGGAACACCTGAGGAAAGAGGACAGGTGGATGCTCTCCAGGGCCGAGAAGGTCAAGAGGGCCGTCACCGAGGGGCTCGAGTCGAGGGAGCTCCACAAGGTCGCAAGGGCGATAGAGGATTACATTATGGAGGACCTCTCCCGCTGGTACGTCCGCCTGGTCAGGGACAGGAGCTGGAGCGAGGAGGCCGGCTCGTACGACGACAAGATGGCGTCCTACTTCACCCTCCACTATTCGATAATGAGCGCGGCCCTTCTGCTGGCCCCCCTCGCGCCGCACATATCGGAGGAGGTGTACCGGCACATGGGCGGCGAGAGGCTGTCGGTTCACATGGAGGACTGGCCCGCATGGGACGGGTCCCTGATGGACGACGGCCTCGAGCAGGGGATGCGCCTGGTCCAGAACGTGATAGAGGTCGTCGCCGCCGAGAGGGCGAAGATGGGGAGCAAGCTCAGGTGGCCCCTGAAACAGGTCTTCATAAAGGGCGGCGAGGGGGTCAACGGCTCGATATCAGTGTTCGACGAGGTGCTGGCGCAGCAGGGGAACATAAAGAAGGTCGTGTACGTCGACAGCGACCCAGAGGGGCTCGACGGCGCGGAGTTCGACGGCGGGCGGGTGTTCATAGACTTCGGCGTCACCCCCGAGATAGAGGCCGAGGGCTACGCCAGGGAGCTCATCCGGAGGATCCAGCAGATGAGGAAGGACATGAGGCTGAACGTGGAGCAGTACATCAACTGCGACGTCGGCGCGGAGCCCTACCTCGTGGGCCTCTTCAAAGGATGGGAGGGGCACATATCGGCGGAGGTCAGGGCGAAGAAGCTCGTCTTCACCGACAGCCCCGGCGGGGACGAGGTCAAGACGTGGGACGTGACCGGGAAGGACATCGTCATCGGCATAAGCTCGGCCGAGCAGTGAGGGCGCCGCCCTCACTTCAGCTCCTTCAGCATCCTGCCCACCACCTCGTCGGTGAGCGGGACCAGTGACGCGTCCCCCTTCAGGCTGTCGGGGGACGCCCACTCGTACCCCACGTTCTCCCTGTTGAGGACGGGCTCCTGGCCCCCCACCCTGAAAAGGAACGGGTAGACCTCCCATACGACGTCCCCCTCCCTGACGTGCACGGGCGGCAGCCGGGCGGCGGGCGGCTTTGAGACGGATATCCGGGTCTCCTCCATTATCTCCCTCACGGCGGTGTCCTCGGGGTCCTCCCCGGGCTCCGCCTTCCCGGCGACGAGGGACCTCCACCCCGGGAAAGACCTCGCATCCGGGGGGCGTTGCAGCAGGAGCACCTCGCCCCTCTCGTTCAGGAGGGCGGACGACGCCGTCCTGACCGTCCTCGTCCCCTTGACCTCCACCGTGCCGGCGTCCCCGTCGACGACGGCCTCGTCGCCGTCCCGGAGGACGTCGATGTCCACCATGTCCACCATCGGTATCGAGGATATCACCGCGCCGGTGGTGACTATCGTCTCCGCCGCGCTGTTCACCACGGCGGCCGGCGCCTTGCCGTGCGCCATCAGGTCGTACATCACGAAGGAGCCGACCGTGCTCCCCTTCCCCCCTCGGAACACGAACACCTTGCCGGCTATGTTGCCCTCGCCCGATGTCAGGTCGCCCGTAGAGGCGTCGACGCCACCGAGGAAACTGAACGTCCCGTCTATCTTCAGGACCCTCCCCTCTGCCCTCCCGGGAGATATCGCCCTCCCCCTGAGCGTCACATCACCACCTCCATCAGCTTCGACACGTCCCTGCACACGACCTCCTGGGAGCACAGGGTGGGGAGGTAGTTGCCGGCTTTCGCCGAGTTGGTGCCCGTCCTCTTGAACGTCCCCTCTATTGGTGCGACGACCATGCAGGTGTCCGCCAAGACGGGGCCGAACTCCTCCATCACCCTCACCTCCTCGGCGCACTCCTCGCGTATCCTCGAGGAGGTGCAGAACCATATCTCGACGTCCTTGTTCCTCTTCTTCTTCCCTTTTAGGAACGCGGCTATGTCCCTCATCTCCTTCCGGCTCAGGTGGGGGCATCCGAGAGCTATGAGCTGGACGTCCTCTGCGGTGTTCAGCCTGTCGTAGGCGTCCTTTAGCTCCCTCTCCCCCATGTGGATCGCCTCGAGCCCGCCTAAGTCGAAGCTGCCCGCCTCAGGGGTGACGCCCTCGACATGGTACAGGGCGACCGAGCCCGACGCCGCCATCGCGGCGGACATCGTCTTCGCATCGTCCACATCAGGGTCGATCCCTCTGAAATAGGGTATCCCGCCGCCGATCGACGCCCCCACGGCCTGCCCCAGCATCGAGTAGCTGAACACCGAACCGTCGGTCTCCGCGTCTATGACGACGGTGGGCCTCCTGTTCTCGTCGATGTGGAGGCCGTAGTTGGCGGTCCTGCCGATTATAGCGGCCGCGAGCGCCCCTGGCCCGCCCTCCCTGTTCGTCCTCGCCCCTATGTATGAGTTCACGAACGACAGGGCGGATGACTCCGCCCAGGCTACATGGTCCCCCAGCGAGGGCACGTTGTCCCCGAGGTACGGGGTGCAGGAACAGGTCGCCGCGACGCCCATCCTCTTGTACAGCTCGATGATCCTCAGCTGCTTCTCAGCGAAAGACGGGGGTATGTGCATCTCCCTCCACCTCTCCCTGTCCATCCCGATCGGGTTCAGAGTCGAGGGCACGGACACCCTAGCCCCCCCTTCCGCCATGTCCTCGAGGTACTTCACGCCGCCGTCGCCAATTGTTTTGTATGATGCGCCCGAGAGGTGCGCCGAAGTTATGTCAATGAGATCCTCCGCCCCGTACACCTTGCCGAGCGCCACGACGAGCTCCATCGCTTTCCTGCAGCTCTCGCCCTCCTCGCCGGCGAGCATCCCCTCTTCGTCCCTGGTGAGGTACATAAAAGGTCAACGGGGCGGTGATTAATCAAACTATGTTTTATCTTTGGATCGCCAGCGGCCTCAGGCAGTACGGGAGGTCGCCCTTCTGGTCGCGGTGGTAGGGGACGCAGCGGTTGCAGTCGCCGTGGCGGGGGCAGTCGGTCTTGGGGCATGTGCAGTCAGCGGCGTTCTCTGGAGCCATGGCTCTCAAAATAAAGATGAAAATTAAAAAGGTTTTCTCATTCTGCCGAAAAAGGAGCCTTACTTCAGGACCTCTTTCTTGAATGCCTCGGCCAGCCCGCCGCCCGCGACGATCGTGGCACCTGCCAATATGGCGGCCGCGAGTGCGAGCCCATCTGGACTCATTGAGAAAGATCCCGATGCGACGAGCTCCGCGCCGAACCTTATAATGACCGCGAGTATAATGAAATATATAATCGCGAACACTATGTAGATCACCAACGCGATGATGGCGTTTAGTATTGCTTTTCCATCCATTCTAACACTTTCCTGCCTCATGTGTTATTAGAGGCTGGGTATGTAAATCTACATATTTAGCATATATAATTATCTGCGATTTTCGAATGGAAAATGCTTTTTCGGTGGGCAGGGCGGACGTCCAGCAAAAGAATAATAACATTGCAGGGACATAAAGCCTGCATGGCCGCATACGCGAGTGAGTGGGCTGTCCCGCCGTCAGCTGACGGGGGGGAGGGGCTGAACAGGGGGTCCGACCCCGCCGCCGTGCACAGGCGCGGCTTTCGAACGGGGGTGTGACCATGGCGACGTACAAGAAACCGTGCATCCACTGCGGGGAGCTGGTCGAAGGGGACAGCTACTACTGCCCCAAATGCTCCACCCCGAGCCCGTTCGCCCATGTATGCCCGTCCTGCCTGAGGCCTG
>WRNL01000122.1 GCA_009776625.1 Methanomassiliicoccaceae archaeon
CCCCAGCCCCGCCGTGGCGCAGACGCATGCCACGCCGACGGCGAGCGCGGCATGCGGCCGCAGCTTGCGCATCCTCACGATGCCGCCCCCCTCGATGTGCCCCCGCCACATCAGCATGCCGACGACCATCATCGGCAGGTAGAACAGCATGTTCAGCCCCACCTCGCCGAAGAGCCCGTTCTCCCAGGCGAGCCAGGAGTACCCCACGGTGTTGAACAGCCCTACGGGGTAGTTCATTATGCTCCCCTTGGCCGCCAGCAGCACGCACAGCACGCCCGAAAGGAACACGGCGAAACCGAACACGTTGTCGCCACTGACCATCGTGACCCAGACCGCTATCGCGCAGAATGCGGAGAGCCAGACGAGCTCGTACACGCTCCAGTACGAGGCGAACTTCCTCAGCGGCCCCGACCCGTCCAGCGCCCGGCGTACCCCGTCCTTCACCACAGGTTCATCCATGTTCGTCATCGGCGCAGCACCCCCATTGATATTATCAATCTGATAATATCATAATGGTATTATATACTTTCTATCTCATCGGCGGCATGCGAGCTACCTATTGGCATAGTTCGTGGCATGTCGCGCTCGGTCCGCCCAGGGGGAGGGGCCACCGTATATCCAAATTCATGGCTTTGTTTAAGTTATGCTGGCGCTTTTATTTGGCAGGACGGCGGCCTGTGTGATTGTGACGTCGGCTCGTCCCGCTCATCGAAGCCACCAACACGATGCTGTCAATACTGCCCCCCCTCCAGCAACCAGTCTATGACGTTCACGTGCCTTACACCCTTCCCGGGGTCTACTTTCACCCTGTCCATGGAAAGGATCGTCTTCGGATAGTTGTCGCCCACCGCGTCGAGCGACCTCATCTCCCTCTCCGCCGTCGAAGGGTCCATTATGCTCTGTGCTACCTGATAATACTCCACATCCCCCATCCTGGACGCGGTGAAGTCTATCTCCCAGTCCTTATAGCAGCCTACGACCACCTGATAGCCCCTCCTGATCAACTCCAGGTAGACGACGTTCTCGACTAGCCTTCCCACGTCCATGCCGTGGGACCAGCCCAGCATCATGTTCCTTATCCCTGTGTCTGAGGCGTAATACTTCTCGTTGCCCTCAAGCATCCTCTTCCCCTTGACGTCGAACCTGTCCGCCCTGTAGAACAGGTAGGCGTTCTCCAGCGAGCCGACATAGCTCTTGACCGTAGCATGGGACAGCCTGGATGCCTTCGATATCGACAGGGTGTTGGTCAGGTTGCCCACGTTCGACAGAAGATATCTGGATATCCTCTTGACCCCCTCTATGTCCCTGATGTTTGTCCGGGCCGCCACGTCCTTGACCAGGACCGTGTTGTAGATGCCCTCGAGCAGGCCCCTGATGTATTCGGGGCTGTTGGCGTCAGGCCTGATCAGGGGTATCGCCCCGTACATGAGGTAGTCCTCGAACCTCTTGTCCAGACTCTTCTCGTTAGAGACGGGGTTGATGACAAGGTATTCCTTGAACGAGAGAGGGAGCATCCTCACCTCGACGTATCTCCCGGAGAGGTACGTCGCGAGCTCGGACGACAGCAGGTAGGCGTTGGATCCGGTCACATAGACATCGGCATCGTAGTCGGCTGCGAGGGCGTTTACGTTCTTCTCCCACCCGGCTATCCTCTGCACCTCGTCGAGGAACACGTACGTCCTCTTCTTCTTGTCCAGGCTCCTGCGCAGTATGTCGGTCACCTCCCTGTAATCGGAAAGGTCCTGTAGCCCTTCTGACTCGAAGTTGAGGTAGAGGATCCTGTCGCCGTCGATGCCGGATGTCGCCAGCTCGCCCATGAACTGTCTCAGTAGGGTGGATTTGCCGCATCTCCTCATGCCTGTCACCACCTTTATCGTGCCGGTGTCGTCCTTCCCCTCCCTCAGTTGTCTGAGATACCCTTCCCGTATGACTTCCCTGTCGAAAATCTCCATCATATTGAGAATACGTTTCAATAATATAATAATTTTCTATTATAATGAAAAATTTTACATCTGTGTATCGAAATTCTCATTATGATGAGAATCTTCGTATCTTATGCGGCATCGCTGGTGCAACGGTGTCACATGTAGTCCACGATGGACCGGATGTGTATCTGCGCCGTGTCCAGGAGGGGGACGCCCACATCGCCCTCCTTGACCATCAGCGGCAGCTCCGTGCAGGCGAGGGCCAGTGCGTCGGCCCCGCTCTCGGAAAGTAGCCGATCAATGATCCCGAGCATCCTCCGCTTGTCCTCCTGCAGCACGACGCCGTTCTCGAGGTTGGGGAAGATGATCCCGTGTATCGCCTCCTGCTCGGCCTCCGGCGGGACAACAGCCTCGATGCCGCACCCTGCGAGCGCTTCCGTGTAGAGGCCGCTGCCCATCGTGAAGCGAGTGCCGACGACGGCCACTTTCCCGTACCCTTCCGACCGTGCGTGCCTACAGGTCTCCTCGACGATGCTTATCAGAGGGATCGGGGACAGCTCTCTGACCCTGTCGAACACGATGTGCGGGGTGTTGGAGGCGATGGCGCCGAAGTCCGCCCCTGCGCCGGCCAGGCAGTCGATGGCGCGGGAGAGCATCCCGACGAGGGCGTCCCAGTCCCCGCCCTGGACGTGCGACAGCATCTCGCTCATGCTGACGCTGTTGACGACCAGCTCCGGGTAGGCTCCTTTCCTCGCCCTGCACCCCTCTATTACGCCCTTGTAGTAGTCCAGCGTCGACGCCGGCCCGATCCCGCCCACTATCCCAGCTTTCCTCATGGCAGGCACCTGCCCTCCTTGCATGTCATTCTCTGCCGTCCTGGTACACGAACCCCTTTGCACAGCGCTCGTCCTGGAGCCTGGACCAGGCATCCACCCCCTTCTCCCGGAGCAACTCGTTGTCCCGCAGCGCAACGGGGCACATCTCGGAGAACCTGTCGAAATGCCCGCAGGGGTAGCTCTCACAGAATGCGCACATGTCGACCCCCCTGCCGACCGCGCACTTCCTAATGGCGCATTCAGGGTCGCCGCCACCCTCGCGGCAGGATATGCAAATGCCGACCTCCGCCATGTGCCTTAAGAACGGCCAGAAGCCGTCCCCGCCCGGTATCTGTTGGATGATGTCCTCGAACCCGGCGGCTATCATCTCGTCATAAAGGGCCTTCGCCGCAGGCCCGATCCTCGCTTTCACCGAACAGTTCCCGCAGTAGAGCCCGCAGTAGCATATGTATCTCTCTTCCATGTCGACTCCCCCTCCTCCTCATAGCCGCCCTCTTGCCCTCTTCCTCTGTATCCGGATGTCCGGCGCCCTCCTCTCGAGCTCCTGCAGGAACCCCTGCTTGTCTTTGGATGATATGTAGATCGTCTTGCCCGCCCCGTACCGTATCATCACCTGGTCCATCGAGAGGGCGGTCGCGGGCTGGAAGTAACCGGGGTAGTAGAACGCGAAGAAGCTGGACTCCTCCCCCACCTGCCCGATCGACTGGTACCCTATCTCGCGCTTCTTGAGCACCCCTTTTACCTGGAGGCAGTCCCTCTTGAAAACGAACCTCACCCTGAGCCGCACGCATGCCACGAGGGCCGTCAAAGGGGAGAGCGCCGCCGCACAGAGCAGGGCCAGGGCGACATAGCCCCGGTCGCCGGCATGCTCGAATATAGCCAGCAATACAGCCGCCAGGGCTAGCCCGGCCGACAACGACGCGAGGACGTAATAAAACACGCTTATCTTGGGCTCGTAAGTGACGTCATCCCACATACGGGTGTATCCGCCCACATGTATTTACCTATATATGCGAGGCTCGCCCCCGCGCCGTCACACGCTCCACCACGAGAGGACGGTCTCATAGCCCATATATGCGCCGTTCCTGTCCGGGTCCATGACCCCTAACAGTTCGAACGCGAAGCCGCGGCTGATGGCGGCGGCGTCCGTGAGGTACTCGTTACAGCTCACGCAATAGCCTCCGGAGGGGCTGTACATTCTGTCGGACAGAGTCCGGCAGACGTCCCTGTAGGTCGTCGCGTCGAGGCGGCCGCACACGTCGGTTATGGCCATGCCGGAGCTCAGGGAGCAGTGGGACAGCTCATGGGCGCACACGCCGACCCTGCCAGAGGCGGTGTACTGTCGTTTGAACATCTTCTTCTTGAGCATTTCCTCCTTGAACACTATGACGAACGCCTCCGGGTTGCCGTAGGTGCAGAAGGCCAATTCGCTTTTATCGAGGAGGATCCTGTCCTTGATGCCCGCCCGGTTGGCCAGGCAGTCGTCCAGATCCCTCTGGCCCCTCACTACGAATGCCATTATGTCCTTCTCGATCCAGGGGAAACAGGGTAGCACGGATTCCAGGATCGAGCGTAGCTCCTCGTGGTCGCAGATGACCCTTGGCGTCCTCTGCCCCGCCCTGCGCGTGGCTGTGGCCTCGAGCCGTTCCTGCGCATGCCCCCGCTGGATGCAGAGGTCGGCGCAGATGCCGTACACCCTCTCCGCCTCGTCGTAGTAGCACAGCCCCAGGCAGGCGTCCGCGTACATCACCCACGCCGCCTGCGTCACGGGGCTCTGCGACAGCGACGGCCGGGAGTTCCAGGGGTTGAGTATCACGCAGAGGATGAATCTGGCCTTGGGGTAGTCCTCCCCGCGCAGAGCCTCCCGCGCCGTGTCCAGCAGCTCGTGCAGCATCCCCCGCCTCAGCTTACCTACGACGGAGCCGCCCGCCTCCTTCCGGCGCGGGCGCTCGGCCCTACCGCCCTTGTACATCTGGCTCAGGCGGTGCTGTGCGGCGCCCACCCCCTGCGCGG
>WRNL01000123.1 GCA_009776625.1 Methanomassiliicoccaceae archaeon
CCGTGTGCTGCCCAAGGTGCGGGCCGTCCTACCGGCTGGTCGGGAAGGACGGGCTGCCCGTACGGGGCGACCCGATGGCCGGGTTCGCCAGGATGCTGTCCGACGGGGGGATCGGGGTGATCAAGGGCTGGGGCGGCATGCACATATGCTGCACGCTGGACAACGTCGCGAGGCTGAGGGAATGGTACAGGCGGGGGCAGAAGCCCTTCGCCGTCATGGCGAGGGACGAGGCCGCCGTCCGCAGGCTCGGCGACCCGACCGAGGACGAGATGGAGTGCGTCCTGTCCCCGCACAGACCGATAGTGCTGATAAAGAAGAGGCGCTCCGGCGTAACAGACCTCGTCTCCCCCGGCCTGGACAATATTGGGGTCTTCCTTCCCTACACAGGCGCGCAGCACCTCGTATTCTGGCACCTGGGCGGCGACTCCCTCGTGATGACCTCTGCGAACCTCCCCGGCGAGCCCATGGTGCTCGACGACGAGGGGGCGATGGGGCTCGGCGCGGACATGCTGCTGACCCACGACCAGGCCATACTGAACAGGGCCGACGACAGCGTGCTCAGGGTGCACGGGGGCAGGACGTCCTTCATAAGGAGGTCCAGGGGGCACGTCCCCTCGCACGTCCCGATCGGGCTGGAGGGGTCCGCCGTTGCGGTGGGGGCGCAGGAGAACCTCGCCGGGGCGGCGGCCTGCGGCGGGCGCATCCACCCCACGCAGCACATCGGCGACGGGGACGGCGTCGGGGTCGTGGAGTACCTCGAGGAGGCCCTGAGGGCGCACATGGGGATGCTCGGGTGCCGGCCCGACGCGGTCGCCATGGACCTCCACCCCGGGTACTCGAACAGGGGCCTCGCGAGGAGGCTGGCGGAGGAGCACGGCTCGGAGCTCGTCGAGGTGCAGCACCATTGGGCGCACGCGGCGTCGCTGATGGTGGACAACGGCGCCGACTGCGTTGCGGCGCTGACGCTGGACGGCAGCGGCTACGGGACGGACGGGACGGTGTGGGGCGGCGAGGTGCTCGCCGCAGACCTCACGGGGTTCTCTAGGGCGGCGAGGCTGGAGGGGATACCCCTGCTGGGCTCCGAGAGGGCGCTGCACGACCTCCGCAGGCTCAGGTTCGCCATCGACGCCATGAACGGCGAGGAGAACCGCTCGTTCCCGGACGGCGAGGCCGCCGTCCTGATGAAGATGATGGACAAGAGCGTCAGGTGCTCGTCCATGGGGAGGCTCATGGACGCGGTCTCGTATTCGCTCGGGGTGTGCTCCGTCCGGACCTACGACGGGGAGCCGGCGATGAAGCTGGAGCCGCTGCTGGCGTCCGGCAGGCTCATACCGGGGTTCGAGACCGAGTCCAAAGGGGGGGTGGTCGGGACTGCCCACCTGTTCTCCCGGATCGGGGACGGCGGCGACCCCGCCGACGTGGCCTACTCCATAATCTACAACGTGATGAGGTGCCTGGTCGAGGGCGCCGTCGACGCCGCCGACTCGGCGGGCATGGGCCCCATCGGCATCACCGGGGGGGTGTCGTACAACTCGGCCGTGTGCAGGATGTTCGCGGAGCTGGCGGAGGGGTCGGGGCATGAGTTGATATTCCACAAGGACATCCCCAACGGCGACGGCGGCGTGTCCGTGGGGCAGGCCGCGATAGCATTGAAGATGATACAATGAACACGCTGTTCGTGCTGCTCGACGGCATGGAGGACCACCCGCACCCGCTCCTCGGCGGGAAGAAGCCTTACGAGGTCGCCGAGATGCCGTTCATGTACGGGAAGGCCCCCCACATGCTCCGCACAACCGGGAGGGGCTACACCCAGCTCTTCCTAAACGAGTTCTTCACCGGCCACCCGCCTGAGCTGCCGAGGGCCGTGCTGGAGGCCATCGGCCTCGGCATGGACATCTCCGGCAACCGGACCGCGTACAGGCTGAGCCCGGCGGAGATAAGGGACGGGATGATCCGCTGGTCGTACCATGCGCACCTCTTCTGCGACAGGCTCATGTCCGCCATGATGGGGAACCTCCACATTCTGGACGCGTACGACCCGGAGATAAAGTTCTTCCTGAACGGCAGGGCGGTCCTCACCATGGAGTGCGACGACATCCCCGACCTGCCCGCGCCCCCGGTGGACGCCCCCTTCAAGGAGGTCCCGGGCGACCTGGGCAGGTTCGTGATGAAGGTGGCCGAGGAGATGGGGGGGATAACGGACTACCCCTGGGGGTGCGGCAGGTTCACTATGCAGCACCCGCCCTACGGGTGCATCGGGAGGATGACCGCCATATCGGACAGCCCCACCGCCCTGGGGGTGGCCGCGTCGCTGGGGCACGGCATCCACCTGATAGACGACGTCGAGGACAGGTTCCCGGTGGCGGCGAGGGCCCTGGGGGAGGGGAGCGTCTTCCTGCACATAGACGAGGTGGACGAGTACAGCCACCAGAGGGACCCCTACAAGAAGATAGACATACTCGAGAGGACGGACCGCCTCATGGAGAGATATTTCAAGGATGCGGAGCGGGTCGTCTACTTCGTGGACCACGGGACGTCCTGCGTCACGGGCGAACACATTATTATGGACGTGCCCTTCTGGACGAACATCGAGACCGGCGTGGCCGACGGGGAGCTGGTCCCCCTGGGCCAGGTCGTCCCCCTTCTGATGAGGTGAGGTGAACAAATGTCGAAAATGGAACTGCCGCCGTCGCTCAGCATATACGGCAACGAAGAGATCGCCAAGGACATACTCTCCAGGATATGGGGCAAGAGGGGGGTGTTCACATGCACGGTGGCCAACACCCTGACGTCCACCATCCCCGGCATATCCGACGCGGGGGACACGCCGGAGCTGACGATGTTCACCCCGGCCGCGGACGCGGAGCTGCTCGTGCTGGGCAAGACCGTGTGCATGAAGGGCATACCGATAAACCCGGGGGGGATACCGACGCCGGCGACCCTCACCAAGGCCGCCCTGGAGGTCTCGGGCATGCCGCTCCTCATAATCGACGGCGGCTGCAAGGTGAAGCCCAACCTCCCCTGCATAGACATGGGCGGGGAGTGCGGCGGCTACGTCACATCCGGCAAGGCGGTCTCGAACGCCCGGAAGGTCTACGAGAACGGGGTGATACTAGGGGAGATGCTCTCCCACGGCTCCGACTTCGTCGTCGTGAGCGAGAGCTGCGCGGGGGGGACCACCACCGCCCTCGCCGTCCTCATGGCCATGGGCGTGATCAGGGAGAACCTGGTCAGCAGCAGCTCCCCCAAGAACCCCCGCGAGCTGAAGACGAAGGTCGTCAACGAGGGGCTGGAGGCCGCCGGGATAAAAATCGGGGACCTCGCGGGCGACCCCCTTAAGGCGATAGAGTGCGTGGGGGACCCGATGATGCCGGCGAACGTCGGCATAATAATAGGCGCGGCCAGGCGCGTCCCAGTCATAGTGGGGGGCGGGACCCAGATGGCGGCGGTCATCGCCGCCGCCATCAGGCTCGACCCGGGCATCGTGGGGAACATATTCCAGGGCACCACCCGGTGGCTGATGGAGGACCCCAACTCCAGCATGCGGAGGATAATGGACTCGATATCCCCCGACGTCCCCATAGTCTACGTCAACATGGACTACTCCGCGAGCCCCCACGACGGGCTCCAGGCCTACGAGTGGGGGTACATAAAGGAGGGGGTCGGCTGCGGCGGGTCGTCGGTGGCGGCCATCGTGCAGAGCTCGGGGGAGGTCACCTGCGGCGACCTGCTGGACAAGGTGCACGAGATCTACCGCAAGATAATGAAAACGGGTTAAGCCCCGGCGGCGGGGCCGGGGGCGCGCGCCGGCGCGTCCACGATCCTCCTCGCCTGGTCGAGCTCCTCCTGGGTGTTCACGTTGACGGCGAACTCCCTGCAGTCCGTCTCGTAGAACGACTCCTGGAGGTACTCCCCCCGGAGGGTCCTCTCCCTGTCCATGATGGACACGCCGGAGACCACCCAGTTGGAGCCGTAGTAGTCCCTGGTGTAGGACGGCTTTATGTCCAGCCTCTCGTAGGCGGCCTTGTCCACGATCGCTATGAGCGACTCCATGCGCTTAGGGTCGAAGGCGGCGACGAACCTGTCGATCTCCTCCGTCGAGATGAAGGGGAGGTCCGAGGGGCAGGTCAGGACGAACCTGCCGCCGAGGACCCTGAACGAGTCGTGGAGGTCCTCCACGAAGTCCTCGCCGGACGTCATTATCGTCTCCACGCAGATGCTTTTGAGGTACCTCTCCGTCTCGAGGGTGTTGTCGCTCACCGACACCAGGACCCGGTCTATGCTCCTGGAGCCCATGAGGGCGTCCACCACCCTCTTGACGACCGGCCTGCCGCCGATGGCCTGCATGGGCTTCTCTATGCCGCAGGCGCCCATCCTGGTGCCTTTCCCTCCAGCGTTGATGAGCGCCTGCATGCGACCTCAGAACAGCCCCAGGAACGGCAGCTCCTGCGAGGTGTAGAACCCGATCACGATCAGCGCCGAGAGCAGCACCGTCACCTTCGATATCTCGTTCGCGGCGCCCAGGACGTCCCCGTTCACGAAGCCGAACTTCCTGTTCGACAGGAAGGCGACGAGCCACCCTATGAGGATGGAGGAGGCCGCGGCGGCCGCTATCACTAGGGCGGCGGACACCATGATGGGCGTGTCCCACATGCCGCTCTGGACGGTCAGCGATGTCGCGATGCCCATCACGAGGTACCCGGCGAACGCCAGCCCCGCCGACACTGCGGTCGACAGGAGCAGGGTCTGGACCCCGGCGTTCCTGACCTGGTC
>WRNL01000124.1 GCA_009776625.1 Methanomassiliicoccaceae archaeon
GGACCCTGCCGATGGCTGCGCCCCTCCAGCCGGGCCCGGCGGGGCGGCGCTCCGTGCATATCCTATAAAGGGACAGGAACGCCGCAAAGAAGAACATCGTGCCGACGAACGACATGAACCCTATGTTGAGGAAGAGGTAGAGGAACATGGTCAGGAACGCCGTCCCTGTAAGGATGTACATCTCATAGGGGAACCTGCCTTGCCTCCTGTACATGAACCATGTTATCGGCGCGAATATGAGGAGCAGGGACAGAGAGAGCACCGCTGCCACCACCACGACTGACATGTCTGCCCCCATATCGTCATGCCTCCGGCGCATTGCGCATGAGTGCCGCCCGCTCATGCCGCGGTCGAGGCAGGTAGTCGTCCATGCCGGACATATAGAGCGAATCGCCAGGGCGGTATATATCCGTTGCAGGGGTGTGCCGCACAGCGGGTCGAAAGAGTATTAGCGGAGCACCGCATTGCATGGGCCATGAGAGCGGAGGTGCTGAACGCGGCGGCCCGGAGGAACCTTTTCTTCTCCCCCGACGCGCTGGAGATGGTGCTTTCCAACGCCGACCCCATGGCTTTCGCCAACACCATCCTGGCCACGCTCTCCGAGAGCTCGGTGTTCATCGGGAAGGAGGACGTCATGGGCTTCGTCGCAGGGGACGTCGCCGTCGCGCCCGAAAGGACGCCCGCCGTCCCGAGGAACAAAAGGCACAGCGACATCACCGTCATCCCTGGAACTGACATCACCGGGGACTCCACCTGCGAGGGGAAGATCAGCGACTTCGCGACGTACTTCAAGAACAGGTTCTACACCCTGAAGAGGATGATCGAGAAAAGGAGGGACTTCGGCGCGTCCGTCCCGATATCCAGGGCGCTGACCCTCGGGAGGGAGGCGCAGATCGTCGGGATGGTCTACGAGAGGAAGGAGACGAAGAACGGGCACACCACCCTGTTGCTCGAGGACGACTCCGGCACGTGCACGGTGCTGATCTCCAAGGACTCCCCCTGCTCCGGGGAGCTGTTCGTCAACGACGAGGTCATAGGCGTGGCGGGGAAGCCCTCGATGAAGGGGGACCTCTTCATCGCGGACAAGGTGTTCCGGCCGGACATCCCTGCCGGCAGGACATGGGAGCCGTCGGACTCCGTCGCCTCCGTCGCGTTCCTCTCCGACATCCACGTGGGGAGCTCCACCTTCCTTGAGAAGGAGTGGGGGCGGATGATGGCCTGGCTGAAAGCCAACGCCTACGACATGGACCTCGACTACCTGATACTCCCTGGCGACATCGTCGACGGCATAGGGATATTCCCGGGGCAGGAGGACGAGCTCACGGTAGCCGACATATACAAGCAGTACGAGATCCTCGGGGAATACCTCAAGGAGATCCCCGACCATATCAAGATAGTCATCCACCCGGGTAACCACGACGCCGTGAGGCTGGCCGAGCCGCAGCCTGCGCTGGACAAGATATTCGTCAATAGCTTCGACTCCAACATCATAATGACCGGTAACCCTGTGGGCATGGAGATCGAGGGGAGGACCGTCCTCTCGTACCATGGCAAGAGCATCGACGACTGGATCGCGAGCGTTCAGAGGCTCACCTACGACGACCCTATAACCGTTATGAAGGAGATGCTCATCAGACGCCACCTCTCCCCCATGTACGGGGGGAAGACTGCCATGGCGCCGGAGAAGAAGGACTACCTGATCATCGAGAAGACGCCGGACATATTCGTATCTGGGCATGTGCACGGCGCAGGGAAGATGGACTACCGCGGGGTCAAGGTCGTCAATGCGTCCGCATGGCAGGACCAGACGGTGTTCCAGAGGGCGCACAACTTCAACCCGAACCCCGCGATAATGCCCATCGTCCACCTCGGCACGGGCGCGGTGAAGATGATGGACTTCACAAAATGATGATGCCTGAACAGCCGCCATTTTGAACAAAAGATTTGTTTTAAGGGGTTTAAAGACCGTAGACGAATACCACGACGATCAAGAGGAAACCGAGGATGAGCATGAGGTACGACACGACCCAGACGAAGGTGAAGGCTCTCCTCAGCTTCTTCGGGTCGTCGCTTATGTCCGCCACGAGCTCCCTTGCAGACCTCACTCCGCCGCCTCTCCTTTCTTCTTCAGGTGCTTGAGGCGGGTCGTGTTCTCCCTCTCCATCTCCTCGAGGCGGAACTTGACGAACCTCTCCGACTCCTTGAGCTCAGGGATTATCTTGAACTCGAGGGCGTTGACCCTCCTTTTGGTCTTCTCTATCTCGTCCAGCAGCTTCTTCATGGTGGTCTCGACCTCGGCCGCGCGTATCAGGGTGTCGAGGAGCTTCTCGAAGGCCGTCGCGGCCTCCTCGATGTAGGCGGACGTCTCGATCACGCCGTACCCCTTCTCCGTCATCCTGGTGCGGACCGAGGCGGCCTCCACCTTGGGGACCATCATCCCCATTATGCTCTTGCTGCCGAGCTTGACCTGGGGCTCCGTCTTGAGGGCATAGGCCGCGCTCTTCACGGCTATCTCCCCTTCGACGGCGCGGGCGATGGTTATCTTCTCCATCGCGGCCTCATAGTCGGAGGACACGCCCTTGCGCATCTTCTTGGCCTTCTCCAGCACCTCGAAGAACTCGATGATTAGGCCGTCCCTCTTCATCTTCATGATCTTGTATCCGCTCTCGGACAGCTTGATCTTCTTCTTGAGGTCCAGGAGGACCGAGCGGGTCGGGGTGATGTCTTGGCTCATGGGCTCACTTCTTCAGGTACTGCTCGATGTACTTGCGGTCGATCCTCGTCAGCTGGTCCACGTCTAGCTCCCTCATGATCTCCCAGGCGATGTCGAGGGTCCTCTCTATCGAGCGGTCCTCGTCCAGGCCCTGGCGGACCACGCGGTCCTCGAATATGTCCGCGAAGTCCAGGAACTTCCTGTCCTTGGCTGACAGCGAGTCCTTCCCGACGATCGCCACCAGGCCGCGGAGGTCCTTGCCCTCGGCGTACGAGGCGTACAGCTGGTCGGACACCGCCTTGTGGTCGTCACGGGTCTTTCCCTTCCCCACGCCCGAGTTCATCAGGCGGCTCAGGGACGAGGACACGTTCACCGGCGGGTAGATGCCGTTGCGGTGCAGCTCCCTCGACAGGACGATCTGCCCTTCCGTGATGTACCCCGACAGGTCGGGGATCGGGTGGGTGATGTCGTCGCCGGGCATCGAGAGGATGGGGATCTGGGTGATCGAGCCCTTCTTGTCCTTGATCCTCCCCGCGCGCTCGTACAGCTGGGCGAGGTCGGTGTACATGTAGCCGGGGTATCCGCGCCTGCCGGGGACCTCCTCCCTCGCCGCGCCGACCTGGCGCAGCGCCTCGCAGTAGTTCGTTATGTCCGTCATGATCACGAGGACCTGCATACCGAGCTCGAAGGCCATGTACTCGGCCGTGGTGAGCCCGAGGCGGGGCGTGACTATGCGCTCGACCGCCGGGTCGTCGGCGAGGTTCAGGAACACCACCGCGCTCTTCAGCGCGCCGGTCCTCTCGAACTCCTTCATGAACATCTGCTTCTCCTCGTTGGTTATCCCGAGGGCGATGAACACCACGGCGAACTCCTCGTTCTCCCCGAGGACCTTCGCCTGCCTGGCGATCTGCAGGGCTATCTCGTTGTGGGGCAGCCCTGCGCCCGAGAATATGGGCAGCTTCTGCCCCCTGACGAGGGTGTTCATGCCGTCTATCGTCGATATGCCGGTCTGGATGAAGTCGGCGGGGCTGTCCCTTGCCCAGGGGTTGATGGCCGCCCCGACTATGTCCAGCTCCTTGTCCGGGACGATCCTCGCCCCCCCGTCGAGGGGCTCGCCGGCCCCGGACAGGACCCTCCCGAGCATCTCCTTCGACACGGGCATCTTCATGGTGTCGCCCAGGAACCTGACGGACGCCTGCCTGTCTATGCCGGAGGTGCCCTCGAATATCTGGACCACGACTATCTCGTCGGACGTGTCGAGGACCTGGCCCCTCTTCATGGAGCCGTCGGAGAGCCTCACGCTGACCATCTCCTGGTAGCCCACCGGCTCGGTCTTCTTGACGAAGACCAGCGGCCCGGCTATCTGGGAGACCGTCTTGTACTCTTTGGATACTTTTGCCTTTGTCATGCTCTCACGCCCTCAGCCCCTCGAACTGCTCCTCCATGTCCTTGGACACGGCCTCGAGCTCGGAATCGACGTTCTCCTCGTATTTCGCCTGGGTGAACCTCTGCCTCACCGGCAGGTACGCTATCTTGTCCACCTGCACCCCCGACGCGAGCGCGTTGGCGGCGAGGTCGGAGTACTTCTTGATNAGGGTCATCATCTTGTACTGCCTGTTTATGGGGCAGTACGCGTCCACCGGGTGGTAGGCGTTCTGCTGGAGGTATATCTCGCGGATCATCCTCGCGACCTCAAGGGTCATCTTCTGCTCGTCGGGCAGGGAGTCGGAGCCGACCATCTGCACGATCTCCTGCAGCTCGGACTCCCTCTGGAGGATCTGCATCGCCCACGCCTTTAGCTCGGGGAAGCCCTCCGCCACGTTCTGCTTGTACCAGCCGCTGAGCTGCTTGTCGTACATGGAGTAGGATGTCAGCCAGTTGATGGTGGGGAAGTGCCTCCTCTCCCTAAGCTTGGTGTCGAGCGCCCAGAACACGCGCACTATGCGCAGGGTGTTCTGCGTGACCGGCTCGGACAGGTCGCCGCCGGGAGGGGACACCGCCCCTATGACCGAGATCGACCCGGTCTCGCCGCTCAGCGCCGTCGCGCGGCAGGCGC
>WRNL01000125.1 GCA_009776625.1 Methanomassiliicoccaceae archaeon
GAGCGTCCACGACGCCGAGGAGGCGGTGGCCGCCGAGTCGGCCGGGGCGGACTACGTGAGCGTGGGCTCGGTGTTCAGGACGTCCACCAAGCCTGATGCGCAGCACGGCCGGGGGCTCGACGCCGTGTTCACGGTGAGGCAGGCCGTGGACATACCGGTGATGGCCATCGGGGGGATCAACAGGGGCAACGTCCAGGACGTGATCCGCGCCGGGGCCGACGGCGTGGCGGTCGCCTCCGCCGTGGTCTCGCAGAAGGACGTGTCGGCCGCCGCCCACGAGCTTAGGGACATGATCCTGAAGGTGAGGCCTAATATCTGAGAACGCCCATGGCGATGGCATGATGGTCAATGGGAAGAGCATGGGGTGCGCCACGCCGATGACCCTGGAGGCGCTCATCCTCATGGAGGGCTACGGGCGTGACCGGGTGGCGGTCGAGCTCAACGGGAGGATCGTCCCCCGGTCGGAGTACGCGGGCGTGGTCCTGGGGGACGGCGACGCCGTGGAGATCGTCGGGTTCGTGGGGGGAGGCTGACGGGGCTCCCGAGCGAGGGGGACCTGGACGCGGCCCTCTGCGCAAGGCATTCGCCTGGAGTCCACCGACTGATAAAGGGGGCGAGGGTGGGCATAGCGGGCCTCGGCGGCCTCGGCTCCAACATCGCGGCGATGCTCGCCCGTGCCGGCGTCCGCGACCTGACGATCGCCGACTTCGACCACGTGGACATCAGTAATATAAACAGACAGAACTATTATCTCGACCAGGTAGGGCGAGCGAAGGTTGACATGACCGAAGAACAGCTTAAGAGGATAAACCCCTACATGACGGTCAGGAAGCACTGTGTCAGGCTCTGCCCGTCGAACATCCCTGACGTTTTCAGGGGTTGCGGGATCGTGTGCGAGGCCTTCGACGCCCCGGCGGAGAAGGCGATGCTCATCAACACCCTCCTCGGGGCGTGCCCGGGCGTCAAGGTGGTCTCGGGATCCGGGATGGCGGGGTTCGGGCGGCCCAACGACATCAGGACCGAGAGGGTCCTCGACCGCCTATACCTCTGCGGCGACGGCATCGACATGGAGGGCGTCGAGGGCGGCCTCATGTCGCCGAGGGTCGGGATATGCGCGGGCCACATGGCCGACACGGTCATATCGTTGTTGGTGAGAGGGGGTGCGTGAGCGATGCCGGACGAGCTCAAGATAGGGAACAAGAGGTTCAACTCCAGGTTCATACTCGGCTCGGGGAAGTTCTCCCTCGACATGACGAGGACGGTGATGGAGAACGGGGGGGTGGAGATGGCCACCCTCGCCGTGAGGAGGGCGGTAGCGGGCGGGGAGGGGAACATCCTCGACTACATCCCGGAAGGGCTGACGCTGCTGCCGAACACCTCCGGCGCGAGGAATGCGGAGGAGGCCGTGCGCATCGCTATGCTCGCGAGGGAGCTGGGGTGCGGGGACATGGTCAAGGTCGAGGTGATAGGGGACTCCAGGTACCTCCTCCCTGACAACTGCGAGACCATAAAAGCGGTGAGGGCCCTCGCCGGCGAGGGGTTCGTCGTGATGCCGTACATGATGCCCGACCTCTCCGCCGCCAGGGCCATGGCGGACGCCGGGGCGGCGGCCATAATGCCGCTCGGGGCGCCCATCGGGAGCAACAAGGGGCTGCTGACAAAGGACTTCATAAGGATACTGATAGACGAGCTGGACCTCCCCGTCATCGTCGACGCCGGCATAGGGCGGCCGTCGCAGGCATGCGAGGCCATGGAGATGGGCTGCGCCGCGGTCATGGCGAACACCGCCATCGCGACCGCGGGGGACGTGCCGGCGATGGCGAGGGCGTTCAAGCTGGCGATAGAGGCCGGGCGCATGGCGTTCCTGTCAAAGCCAGGCAGGATCCTCCAGAACAAGGGGGAGGCGTCCAGCCCTCTGAGGGGGTTCCTGGGGGCGTGGAATGACCAGAGAAGCGACTGACGCGGAGGACTACCGCCTGGGCATGGAGCCCATAGGGTCGGACGTGATGGCGAGGACCCTGTCGAAGGTTTCCGACATGGACGTCTCCTCGTTCACCCGGGCGGACGTCGAGGCCGCCCTCGACAGGGGCCGCCTGGACATAAGGGACTTCGCGGCGCTCCTCTCCCCTTCGGCGGAAGAGTGCCTGGAGGACATCGCCGTCAGGGCCAGCGAGGAGACGAGGAGGTTCTTCGGGAACTCTGTGTCCCTGTTCACCCCGCTGTACGTGTCGAACCACTGCGACAACGGGTGCCTCTACTGCGGCTTCAACAAGAACAACAGGATCAACAGGGCGAGGCTGTCCCTCGAGGAGGTCGAGTCGGAGATGCTGAGGATCGCGGAGTCCGGCCTCGAGGAGATACTCATCCTGACCGGCGAGTCTGAAAGCATGTCCGGGGCCGGCTTCATAGGCGACTGCGTGAGGCTGGCGGCGGAGCATTTCAGCAACGTCGGGGTCGAGGTCCACCCCCTGGGCGTAGAGGATTACAGGGCCCTCCGCGGCCTCGGTGCCGACTACGTCACGGTGTTCCAGGAGACCTACGACCCGGCCAAGTACGCCGAGGTCCACCCCTTCGGCCCGAAGAGGGTGTTCTCCTACAGGTTCGACTCCCAGGAGAGGGCGCTGATGGGCGGCATGAGGGGGGTCTCGTTCGGGGCGCTGCTCGGCCTGGGTGACTTCAGGAGGGACGCCCTGGCATGCGGGGTCCATGCGTACCTGTTGCAGAGGAAGTACCCCCATGCGGAGATTTCCTTCTCGCTGCCGAGGCTGAGGCCGTTCATCAACGGGAGGTACTCCGCCGAGACCGTGTCGGAGAGGAACCTCTACCAGCTGGCCATGGCGTACCGCGTCTTCATGCCCTTCTCCGGGCAGACCATATCGTCCAGGGAGAGCCCGGGTTTCAGGGACAACATCGTCGCGCTGTGCGCCACCAGGATGTCCGCCGGCGTGTCCGTGGGCATCGGGGGGCATGCGGAGGAGAAGAAGGGCGACGAGCAGTTCGACATCTCGGACTCCAGGGACGTGGGCGAGATCAAGAAGGCCCTGATCGAGAGGGGGCTGCAGCCGGTGTTCAACGACTATGTGAGAGTATGAGGAAAATGATCATAGCAATCACAGACCGGAGGATCAGCGCCGCCCACGACTTCCTGGATCAGGTCGAGGCGGTCGCCGCCGCACGCCCGGACATGATCATCCTAAGAGAGAAGGACGTGTCGGAGGCGGAGTACAGGTACCTCGCGGTCGAATGCGCGCGGATATGCGGCCAGCACCGCGTGGACTTCTGCGTCAACACTTTCATAAAGGCCGCCGCCGCCATAGGCGACGGGCGGGTGCAGGTGTCCTTCGGCACGCTGGGCGCGGAGAAGGACAGGCTGAGGGGTTTCGAGGAGGTCTGGGTCTCCGTCCATTCCCCCTCCGAGGCCGTTGCGGCGGAGGACATGGGGGCGACGCACCTCATCTACGGCAACGTCTTCGAGACCTCCTGCAAGCCGGGTGCGGTGGGGAAGGGGGTCGCGGAGCTGGGCGTCGTCTGCGCCGCCGCCGGGGTGCCGGTCTTCGCTGTCGGGGGGATGGACGTCAACACCATCAGCAAGGTCGTGGAGGCAGGGTGCGCCGGGGTCTGCATAAGGGGCCTCCTCATGGCGAGCAGGGACCCCTCTGAGGTCATGGGGAGGCTGAGGGCGGCGGCGGGCGGGCAATGACCGCTGCCGGGCCCATTTGGTTCCAGCCGTCCTGTCCTTTACCTCGCCGAGTCCTCCTGCGTGACCTCCGACCGCGTCTTTATCCTTATGATGATGCTGCTGTCGTTGATCTTCGACGGGGACAGCCTGCACACGTCGCCGAGCCTGCGGCCGTATATCTCCATCCCCTCTATGGCCTCGTGGTGCTCGGCGTACCCCACCTTTACCCTCAGGCCGTCCAGGTGCAGGACGACCGGCGCAGGCCTTAGGCACATGTCCACCGGGCCGTACTCCTCCAGGAGCCGCTTCACCTCCGCCGGGTGCACGAACAGGGGGTCCTCGTCCAGGAGCCTCTTCCTCTCCCTGAGTATCCTCTCGGCGTGGTCGGCTATCTCGTCCAGCTTCTCCCTCTCGGGGGGGGTCCTCATCCTCGAGGCCTTCCTGCCCACCCCGTGCACGACCGCGTCGCACACCCCCTCCGCGCCGTCGGGCCTCGGCCCGGACACGAGTATGGTCGGCACCTTCGCGCCGCCGAGGAGGCCCATCTTCGCCTCGACGCAGGACTTGAAGTTCCCGAGGGAGAATATCGCCGCGTCGTACTCGTCGATTATCATCCTCTCCTCCATGCTTATCTGGGCCGTCAGCTTGCCCCTGCCCCTGGCGAGCCCCATCACGACGGTTATGGCGCCCTGCCTCCTCAGGTGCTCCGCGATGTCGCATATCGGGTGCGGCATGTGGTGGCGGCCGAGGGTGGGGCCCACCACCGCTATCTCGGTCCCCGCCAGCGGGACCGCCCTGACCTCCCCGCCTATCTCCTTGCAGAACTCGGTGACCGCGTCGCGGTCCTCCTCGGGGACCGACATCGTGACCGTCATCATCTGGGAGCTCCTGGTCTTCTGGATGACCACGCCCCCGACGTCCTCCACGAGCTCCATGAGCTCGTCGGCCCTGTAGACGCCCCCGTCNTAGAGCAGGGTCTCAAACATCCCCGCCCACCCCCGCCATCCTCCTGTGGAGGGCCATGCCCTCCTCCAGCATGTATGGCTCGAGCCTCTC
>WRNL01000126.1 GCA_009776625.1 Methanomassiliicoccaceae archaeon
CCCCCCTCCCGTTCCGCCTCAGCCAGTCGATGCCGCTCTCCAGCTCGCCCGCCTCCCCCTCCGACCTGACGACGGCATGCTCCGGGACCCCCATCGCCATCAGCTCGTCGAATACGATGTTGGCAAGCTTGGCGTAGTCGATCACCGTCCGCATGAACGTCCCGTCCATGTCGAAACCGACCGCCCTGTACCTCGGGTCCAACGCCATGGTGATGGATTGCGGCGCTTTTTATTAACTTTGGGATTGGGGCATGTGCTGGACATGCATAGTTCCGCTGGCATTCCGTATCTTTTGGGGAAACGGGACATCTTATGGCATCCGCTCTGTGCAGGCACATGCTGATACTGCCCGCATTCAGACGCACGACACGCCCTCGGACCCCGTGGCGCACGCACCGCGCCTCACGGTTGCCCGGACATGATGCGGTCGTAGTAGCGCGCCACCATGCAGGACCCCTCGCACCTCCCACACCTGGAACATCTGTCCTTGTCGACCCTGAACCCGCCCTTTATCGTCACGGCCCTCTTGGGGCACCCTTTCGCGCATATCCCGCATTCTGTGCACATCTGCGCCCTTATCAGAGCTCTCGCCGTCCGCTCGAAGAGGGCCTCGGCCTCCTTCCCCGTTCCAGCCGTGACGGATATCTGCCCCCCGCCGAAGAGCCTCGACCTGCCGCCGCCCGCCCTCAGCATGGCCGTCTCGAACTCCGGGGAGTACCTCGTGTCCCCGATGACGCAGAGGGCGTCCTCCACATAAGAGAAGTCCCGTTTCCTGGGCACGTCCACCACCGCCTCCACCGAGTAGCCGCCCGCGGCGCAGGGGGACGCCCCTTTCATCATCCTCATGGAGGGGCCTGCCCCCTCCCTCGGCCTGAGGTCGAGGCACATCTCCTCCGCCATCCGCGCCATCTTCGGGGGGAGGGCTCTCCATCTCCAGAACCCCATGTCCACGTACTCCGGGGGGAGGCCCTTGGAAGCCGCATGCCTGCGGAGGTACCCGTCCCATCCTGCGTACAGCAGGGGGTGCGTCCTCTCGGTGTTCCTCCACTCGCTCCCCAGGCAGGAGGCGCACAGGTAGCAGCCTATCCTCTCGTAATCCCTCTCGTAAAGGGGGTTGTAGCGCAGGCCCCTCATCCAGATGTAGCCCCACACCTCGGCCGCCGACCACGCCCTCACGGGGTTCAGGTTGGTCTGGTTGGGGACGAAGGGGTTCTTTGAGACGAACCCGATGTCCGACCTGGCGAAGGACTCCAGCATACGGTTGCCCTCGACCGTGACGGTCCCTTTCGGGAACTCCCTTGCTATGAGGTCGGCGGCGGGGGCGAGTTTGCATGCCTTGCAGCACCACCTGAAGTCCTTCGCGGGGGGGCCGAAGGCGTCCACGTTATCCCAGAACGCGTTCCCGGCCGACGCTTTGAGCAACCTCATGCCGTTCTCCTCCGCGAACCTGTCCACGTACTCCACCGTTTCCGGGAACTCCAGGCCGGTGTCGATGAACAGGAGGGTCGGGGCGTCCACCGCCCTGGACGCGACGCCGTATGCGGCGAGGGAGTCCTTCCCCCCGGAGAAGGAGACCGTCACGGGGACGTCCTTCTTCGACACGAAGGACCTGATGTCGCTCACCCCCTTCATCTCGAGGCTTTCCAGATGCCCCCTGTTGGACCTCACGAACTCCTCCCTGCCCGAGGGCGGGGAGATCGGCCTGACGGCAGGGTCCAGGCCCTTTATCTTCACCGCCCTCTCCGCCGTCATGATCCCCGCGCTGCCCGCTAGAGCGGTCGCAGGGCCCGCCTTCCTCCCCTTCCTGACGATGAGGGGCTCGCCGGCGGAGAACTCCCCCGTGCAGCCGGTGACGTCGACGCCGGATATCGTCTTCCCTTTGAGATGCCCCTGCACGTTACCGATGCTGACCACGTTCTTAGTCGCCGCCTCGGCGAAGATGTCCGCCCCCGCCTGCCTGAGCTCCAGGCGGAGGGCGCCGTCCCTGACGTCGAACCTGACGGCGCCTATGACCTCCCCGTGGGCGACGACCTCGTCCGACCTGTCCTCCCCGGGGATCTTGTTGAAGAACATCATCCTGCCCGCTATCGGCCCGTCCGTCCCGAAGGCGTCCTCGAAGAGGCGGCTGACGACCCCGATGCTGTCGCCCATGCACGGCCTTATGTCCCCTGGGCTGTTGACCTCGAACGCCCTCCCCTCGGAGCCGCAGTGCGAACACACCGCCCCGAGTGCCAGCGTCCCGCAGCTGTCGCACCATCTCCTCTCTACCTTGCCGTGCGCTATGTTCTGGGCCATTCTGCTCCGGCTCCCATTCCTATGCACATTTATAAACAATGACATTATCCCCACCTTATGCGTGGCGGTTTCGGCAGCCAGGGATATGCCGGCCCTGGGTACGGCCCCCCTCGGGGCGCGATCAGGTTCAGCAAAACGGAGGTCCTCCACATAGCCGTGGCGATAGCCGTCCTCTCGGCGGCCTTCTCGATAATGATGGTGAGGAGGAACCTGGGCTTCGACCCGGATCCGGTGACGAACTACGCGATCACCATCGGGATATCTGTCGTGCTGGTGGTCTGCAGCTTCCTCTTCCACGAGTTCGGGCACAAGTTCGTCGCCCAGAGGTACAAGGCGTGGTCCGAGTTCAGGGCGTACCCCTACGGCCTGGTGATGGCGCTGGTGTTCACGGCCCTATTCGGGTTCCTCTTCGCCGCGCCCGGCGCGGTGTACATAAGGGGGGATTTCGATAAAGAGACCAATGGGAGGATCAGCCTCGCCGGCCCGGCGGTGAACTTCGTCATCGCGGCGATCGCGATAGTCGTGTGCCTCGCAATGACGCCGGGCAGCGTGTTCTTTTACGTCATGTTCATGCTCGCCCAGCTCAATGCGTTCCTCGGCCTGTTCAACATGATCCCCGTTATGCCCTTCGACGGGTCGAAGATCGTCGCCTGGAGCATCCCGGTGTACGCCGTGGCGGCCCTTATAGGCGCCGCTGAGCTCGGGGTCGTCTGGTTCTACCTCTGAACAAGGGGGCGACGCTCCACGACCATGTTCCACGCAACAGCGGCGGAGTCGTGCAGGGGCGTGCCGGGTCTTTGAAAACATGGCGGAGGATGCAGGATCTCCCAGAAGAGCTGTGACACAAAGGATCCCAGGCACTGTGTCGGATGGTGTTCTGACCGTAAAGGGGAGACTGGCCTCGTGCTAATCCTTGATGGGGATGGCGGCACCCTGCGTGTGCAGTAGGCTCAGATTTCGCGATGCAAAGCCCTTATACGGTCATAGGGCATATTGGCTTATGCCGTATTAGGGGCTGCTGGGGACAGGCCCCGTTATGGACTGATGGGGGGAGGCGACATGGAGGCGAACGAGCGAAGATACCTTATATTCAGAGATGTGGTTAAAGACCCGTCACTCAAACCCTATTTCGACGCTTGCGTGGAGGCCGTCTCGAACGGCACGGCACGCATCGTGGAAGCCCCGCCGCATCCGGGATATGCGGAGCCGGACTGCCTTGACGGCGGCGGCAGGCTCGTCCTGTTCGACAGCGTCCTGCCGTATTTCCTGCATGAACTCGACAGCAAGGGCTTCGACAGCGGCAAAGCGCGGGATTTCACTGAGCGCATGAGGAGGTTCGTGGGGTTCTATTTTATCCAGTACCCGATGACCCAGTGGGTGTACGGCCGCCTGCGCGACCCTTATTTCGACAAGAGGGGCTCGGGCCTGGACGAGGAGTGGACCCTAAAGCAGGACGAGGCGCGCGCGCCCATCCCTGACGACGTCTTCGACTTCGCCTGCTATGTCGCCACCCTGCATATGAAGCACGGGACGAGCAGCCATTCCGTCACCGCCGAGGATATATTCGGGATCGTGGCGGCCCTCGGCTCCGACATCCCCGAGAGGATGAAGAAGCATGGCAGCGGCGACATGCCACTGGAACTCTTAGAGCTCAAGGGGACGGGCGTGTCCTGCAAGGCGAACGACGCCTTCGCCACCATCAAGATCACCGTGAAGGAGGATGGGGAAGAGCATTACGGGAGGGCGCTGGACTTCCTCTGCGCCCTTCTGGAGGCGGATTTCCCCCGCTCTTACTCCATCGGGTTCCGAGGCCCGGTGAAGAGCGCGCTGCCTATAAAGGGGCTGCCGAAGTGCGGCCCCCACAGCCTGTTCGCGAACGCGGCCCGGTACGAGGGGCTGCATGGGAAAATGGAGAGGTACGCCCGCCTGGCGATGAAGGAGTACGAATGGTACAACGACCTGGAGGGGGATGACGACTGCGCCATGCCCGGGACGTTCGCCGTGTTCGCGCTGGGGATGTCCTCCGAGCGGCATGCGCCGCTGGTGCTCGACTACCTCGCGCTCTGCGACGACGAGCACTCCTCGATACAGGGGAAGTTCATCGCGGCATACATCGGCAGGTTCGGGTTCACCGAATCCTCCGTGAGGGTGTTCCTCGCCGCCGTCGAGAGCATGCAGGAGCTCCCGACCAACAAGGCCTACGCCGCGGCCGTCGGGGACAGGGACAGCCTGACGCGGATGCTGGATGCGAAGGAGGGCGTCGACCGGTACACCTGGCAGGGCGTGCTGTACGCCCTGTGGGGGAAGGACGCCGCGAACGGCGTCGGGGGCGACGTCCTCAAGAAGGCGGATCCGGGGCTCAGGCCGCTGTACGAGGAGATGCTCAGGCTCCCGGAAGATACGGAAGAGTGATGTTTCCC
>WRNL01000127.1 GCA_009776625.1 Methanomassiliicoccaceae archaeon
CCGCCATATCCGCGGCGCTGGAGGAGTACGAGGGATGCCTCTCGCGGTGCGACTTCAAGAAGGGGATCAGGGCGGTCATGGAGCTCGCGAGGTTCGGCAACAGGAACTTCGACTCGGTGAAGCCGTGGGCCCTCGTCAAGTCTGACAAGGCGCGTTGCGGGGAGGCGATGAACGACAGCCTGATGATAGCCAAGGCCCTCGCCGTGATGGCATGGCCGTACATGCCCCGCTCCTCGGAGAAGGTGTGGGGCTACCTGGGGATAGACGGGGGCATAGAGGGGGCCGGGATCGGCGCGGCGCTCTCCCCGCTCCCTGCGGGGAGGCCCCTCCCCGAGCCCTCCCCCCTGTACAGGAAGGTGGAGATCGAGGCCATACCGGAAGAGGACGTTCCAGACGCCGGGGAAGAGGCGCCGGGCGCAGGCGGGTTCGCCGACTTCAGGAGGCTGGACCTGCGTGTGGGAAGGGTGCTCAGCGTGGAGGACCACCCGGATGCGGAGAAGCTGTTCCTGATGAAGGTGGACATAGGCGAGGAGGCCCCGAGGCAGATAGTCGCCGGGCTGAGGGCGCACTACACGAGGGACCAGCTGGCCGGGAGGAGCCTGATTCTGGTGTCCAACCTCAAGCCTGCGAAGCTGAGGGGGTTCATGTCCCAGGGGATGCTGCTCGCGGCCGACGACGAGGCGCTCGGCGGCAAATCGGTCCTCCTGGTGACGCCTTCGAAGGACCTCCCCCCCGGGACCAGGATGGGCTCTGGGCTGGACGGCTCCTCCGCGATGATAGAGTACAAGGACTTCCAGAAGGTCAGGATGGTCGTGTCCAGGGTCTCCGGGGGGAAGGCGCTGTGCAATTCCATGGCCGTCGAGCTCCCCCCCGGGGCGCCCGAGCGCGCCGCCATCGTGATAGACGGCGACGCCGCCCTCGCGCTGAGCGACGGCTCCGGCTGCGTAGCGACGGTGGACTCCGAGATCACCGACGGGGCAGGCATAAGATGAGGGCCGACCTCCACATACACTCGGAATTCTCCGATGACGGGAGGTCCACCGTCGAGGAGATAATCGCGACGGCGGCGGAGAGGGGGATAGGCTGCATATCCATCACCGACCACAACACCTTCGAGGCGTACGCCCTGGCGAAGGACAACGGGAGGGTCCTCGTCATACCTGGTATAGAGGTGTCATCCAAAGGTGGCCACGTGCTCGCCTACGGCATCGACAGGGACATACCCAGGGGGATGACCGTGGGGGAGACGATAGATGCCATCCACATCGCGGGCGGCGTCGCTTTCGCGGCGCACCCGTACAGGTGGTGGTCGGGCCTCGGGGAGAGGAACGTCGTCGGCAACGACTTCGACGGCATAGAGGCGAGGAACGCCAGGTCGACCCCGTCCGGCAACAGGAGGTCGGAGGCCCTCGCGGCCCGCCTGGGGAAACCGGTCTCTGCCGGGAGCGACGCCCACACGCCCGACGGCATAGGGGACGGGGCGGTTGTGCTGCCGGACGGCCTTGCCACGTGGCAGGAGGCGCTGGGCGCCGTGATGTCCGGGGCGGCGAGGCCGGAGAGCTCCGACAGGGGCGCCGGGAGCACCGTAAGGTACGGGTCGAAGTCCATCGCCGAGTGGGCGATGAGAGGGTTCAAGAAGATGTGACTCACACCACGTAGAACCCGTACCTGCCCTTGCCCTCAGCCTTGGCGTACGTATCCCAGTCGACCGAGGACGAGCCCACGAGGCCCACCCCGAGGGCGGAGGCGACCGTAGTCTCGCAGGCGTAGTACGTCAGGCCGTCGATCTCGTAGGACAGCACCTCGTACGAGCGGGCGGAGTACGACCCAGCGGCGTGCGAGTCCAGGGCGACCGCCGCGACGGCGTGCTCCGGGACCATGACCAGGGCCGCCCCGTAGCCGAGGGCCTTGAAGAGCGCCGCCAACAGTATCGACGTGTCCTCGCAGTCCCCCATCCCGTAGAACAGCGTCTCCAGCGGGTAGGCGAAGTACTCGTCCTGCCCGTACTGGTACATGTCTGCCGTCATCAGCCCGTTGTGCGGTGGGTAGTCGATGCATATCTGGACGAACCCCAGCACGAACGCGGCGAAGCCCTGCCCCGACTCGCCAGGGGCCGCGCCGTAAGCCGTGCGGAGAGACTCGGCGAGGGACACGACCGCCGGGTCCTCGTAGGTGACGAAGGAGGCTGCCTTCCTGTAATCGGCCAGGAACCTGCCACGGGGGTCCTTCTCCTTGTAGAGCCGGTAGTCGTCGTAGCTGAACGACGCCTCCGCATGGTAAAGCACGCCCTGGTACCTCCAGGTGTACTCCTTGGTTATCGTCCCCACGTAGCCCACGGTGCCGGAGTAAGTCCTCGACAGGGTGCGCTGCCCCTCCTCCCCGGTGTAGCACTTGACGGATATGTCGTACAGCCCGACGTCCTGGCTCAGGTAGTACAGGACAGGCTCGGCCTTGTTCACGGGCGCCGCCCCCGTGTACCTCGTATAGTAGCCGCTGCTGACCGATGAGACGTGGTCCTTGTCGAAGAACGACCACGAGTAGAAGTCGTACCTCGACGACACGTCGTCGTTCAGGGCGAAGGCGATCCTGCCGTCGTCCGTGAGGCTCACGGTGAAGACCCCCCTCTCCAGCAGGAAGTCCCCGCTGAGGGTGAAGTGGGTGTCCTCCGTCGCGGTCTGTATGTCAACCCTGTCGTGTCCGGAGTCGTAGCCCAGGCCCCACCCGAGGCCCGCCGCTGCCAGCACCATCGCCAGCACGACGCATATGGCGACGGCCGCGTTCCTGCGCCCGCCCCTCTCCGCCATGCCCATGTCGGGGATGCCGGCCGGGGGCCGCCACTCCGACGGGGGCGGGATGAAACGGCCGATGTGACGCCCGCATCCGGGGCAGAAGTTGGCGGGCCTGTTTCCCAGTGGCGAGCCGCAGAACGGGCAGAACATTTCGTGTTACGGATTCCCACGGAAGGATATATTGTTATGGGGAGAAAGACGCCGCCGCCTGCGCGAGGCGCAGACGGGAGAGAAATTGAGAAGGGGGGAGGGCCGACCCGGAGGTCAGGCCATCAGGCTCGCGGCCCTGAGCTCCGCCGCGATCTTCTCGACGGCGCGCACGACGTCCTCGGGGACCTTGGCCCCGGTGCACACCATCTTGCCAGACCCGAAGAGGAGCACGACCACCTTTGGGTCGTCCAGCCTGTACACCAGGCCGGGGAACTGCTCGGGCTCGTACTCGACCTTCTCGAGGCCGAGGGTGATCGCGACCGTGTTCAGGTTTATCTCCTGCTCCAGGTCTGACGACGCGACGATGTTCTGCACCTCTATCTTCGGCTCTATGCTGATCTTTATGTTCGCCTTCTCGAGGTCCTTCGCGACCTTGCTGATGGCTATCTTCACGTCGCCGAGGCTCTTGGCGCCCGTGCAGACGACCTTCCCGCTCCTGAACAGGAGGGTGGCCGTCTTGGGCTCCTTGATACGGTAGACGAGCCCTGGGAACTGCTGGGGGTTGTAGTCGGCGCCCTCTAGTGCCTCCTCGATCGCGTTCAGGTTGAGCTCCTGCCCGAGGGAGGTGGAGGCGACAACGTTCTCTATATTCATCTTGGCCATCTTATCACTCAAGAGGGCTATTTATAAGGCGTTTATAAAGGTTGTGTAGCCGTGACGGGATTCCCGCCTACTTGCGGCGGCGATGGGAGGGGCGCCGCCGGCGGCGGGAAACTTTAAATGGCGGCACTCGACTGTTCTTTTCAGGAAGCCCCCTGCGCAGGGGGTGGGAGGGAGATACGATGTCAGGCAAAGAGGGGGGAGGCGTCCCCGAATGGGCGGCACCGATCATGGGGGATAAGGAGTTCCAGATGTTCATGTCAGCGGTGGAGGGCTACTTCAAAAAGAGGGGCGAGCCCTACGACATCGGCGACAAGACGGTCAAGCTCCGTGGCAAATGGGACTTCGGGCTGGTCAATATAGCCCAGGTGTGCGCGCAGGGCAAGCCCGCCGACTACCCTGCCATCGTCGACGGCCATTTCCAGTCCGCCATAGGCTCGATGGAGTTCAACGAAGAGTTCGAGAGGACGTCGGACGACTTCGACAGCGTCAGGCAGTACATCGCCACGAGGCTCCACGACATAGGGTACCTGAACACGGTCCCGGACGCCTTCACGCACCGCCCCTTCGCGGGGGAGCTCTGCGCCGCACTGTCGTACGACCTGCCCCATGTGGTCCAGAACATCCCCCGGAGGAACATCGACAAGTGGGGCAAGGCAGAGGACGAGCTCTTCTCCATAGGGATCGAGAACGTCCGGCGCAACTACCCCTTGGAGACGGAGAGGGTGGAGCTCGGGGGCGACGAGATCCTCGTAGTGGACGAAAGCCACCTCTTCGCCTCCAACCTCCTCTTCGAGCTGGGGGAGCGCAAGGACCTCGTNGGCAANGGAGGGGCGATCGNCGCCTCCCCCAACAGGCACATCGCGATGGTCTACCCCATAGAGAGCATGAAGGTCATCAACGTCCTCTCGGCGTTCTTCAGGATAGTCCCCGGCCTGTTCTCCAAGGGGCCCGGGTCGCTCACCTCCGAGATATACTGGTACCAGGGCGGCAGGTTCGAGAGGCTCGACTACGAGCCGGGGCCGGACATCAAG
>WRNL01000128.1 GCA_009776625.1 Methanomassiliicoccaceae archaeon
AAGGAGCTGGCTCTCGACGGCGGCATGCTGGCAGGGGACATCCAGCTCTACTTCTCCGGCGGCTCCGATGGCGGCTACATGATGTGGATCGTCGTAGCGGTGGTCGCCGCGCTGGCGTTGCTGATAGTGATAGTCGTGCTGTATAGGAGGGGTTCCGTAGAGAGCGGCTGAAGGCTCCTGAGGAAGTCCGGGGAGGGGCGGGCGCATGCCCTCCTCCCTCAAACGGTTTNACAATCCTTTCCCCGCCGGGGGCCCGCCCCCGTCTTTACTTTTTCCCTTTTCTCGCGCAACGCCACCTGTCGGCCACGCCGCGGTCATGGCGCCCCCGCTTTGAGCCGATGTGGCTGCGCGAGCCGTCGCCCATGGATGGGAGGGGGCGGGCGCACGACGCATGTGGAAATGGTGCAGAAACGACCATGCGTAGCACATGACAAAAAAAGCTCTGTTGGTTCCGAGGTGGGTGTCGTGCGAGGGCGCAGTCTTGGAGCACGTGGCAATGACAGACCGCCTGAAGCCTTGACCGGCCCGGCGGACGTCACCGCCCCGAGTCCACCCCCAGCAATACGTCACTTGTCTGTGTCCCCTGATATGCCGGAGGGCATCCCAGCGGATTGGTTCTCGGCTCTTATCTTCGGCCGGTCATCGATGAAACGTCCGTTCTCGTCCACCGGCGGATACTTCAGCGGCCTATACTTTGGGTTCTTGTCCGCCACGCTCTGGAGCCCCTCGGTCGAGGGGCGGGGCCTTCTCTTGAATAACTCTTTCAAATTCATCATATCACCATTCCGACCAACATGAACGCAACCCCGTTGAAGAAACACATAACCATGTATTTCATCCTTCCTCTGACGACATAGTTGTGTGAAACGCCATCGCATCGTGACCTGCCCCCTGGCGAGACTGTTTCGCCCCTCTTATATAGGCACATGATAGGAAGTAGGCTGGTTCAGGAGGGCCGGGAGGGAGGTGTTTCCATGCGAACAGACAAAAAGAGGATCACAAGGGGGTACGTGCATCCCATAGGCCGTTGATGGCGGCGGTGCCGACGGCGGCTACACAATGTGGATAATCGATAGTGGCTACCGCGCTGGTTCTTCTGGTTCTGATTATACTGGTCTTGCTCTACAGGGGGAGGTCTGAAGAGCGCAGCTGAAAGTTATGAGATGTATGGGGGGAATGAAAAACTCTCACCGCTGGTGAGAGAAATCAGCTGGACGAACAATGCTTTGATAATGATGGTCGCGAAAACCGATATGGAACGTGAATCCTACCTGTCACTTTCGGCAAAGAACAACTATTCCAAATGTTAACTGGATTCTCGATGACGGTCGGGTCGTCTCTGGGCAGACGGCTCATAGGCCCCCTGCCAGCATGGCACGCGCCCATTCAGGCGGCGGCACGCCGGCGGCATGCCCATGTTGAGGAAAGGCACAGGTACCCGTAGCAGGATCTGTTCTATGTCACGCAGGCTACCAAAAGAATTACAAAACCGGAAGTGAAACCGTTACAAAACAGGAAGTGAAACCGTTACAAAACAGGAAGTGAAACCGTTACAAAACAGGAAGTGAAACCGTTACAAAACAGGAAGTGAAACCGTTACAAAACAGGAAGTCCATCCGTTCTGGCAAGATAGATAAATATAGTGCAAGCCAATCCGTTTCCATGGAAGAGAAATACCTGAGCAGAATCGCCGACGGGCTGTTGGATTCTGCTTTGGAGGCTTTCGGAGCAGTATTGATAGACGGCCCCAAATGGTGCGGTAAAACGTGGACTGCGAAAAGACATGCGGCAAGTGTTCTCGAGATGCAGGATCCAGATAACGCGGAGGCATACCTCAAGATGGCTGACACGAAGCCCTCGCTCCTCTTGAAGGGGGACGTGCCGCGCCTGATAGACGAATGGCAGGTCGCCATGGTGCTATGGGACGCCGTCCGCCACGCCGTGGACAGGCGAGGCGAGACGGGGCAGTTCATACTCACGGGTTCCTCCGTTCCTCCGAACGGCATCGTGAAACATACGGGGACCGGACGGATCACCCGCATGACGATGAGGCCCATGAGTCTATTCGAGTCATTGGAATCCAACGGCTCGGTCTCTCTTAGGTCGCTTTTCGAAGGCGATGAGATAGAAGGGGTGTCCGAGCTGACGATAGAGAAACTGGCATACGCTCTGGCAAGAGGCGGCTGGCCGGCCTCCGTCGGCAGAAAGGAGTCCGTCGCGTTGCGCTATGCGTACGACTACCTCGACAAGACGGTCAACATGGACGTGTCCCGCGTCGACAATGTGAAGAAGAACCCGGACCGGGTCCAAGCACTCATGCGCTCATTGGCGAGGAACACTTCGACCCCCGCCAAGATGACCACGATAAGCGACGACATCAGTGCGGACGAGGCGATATCCGAGAAGACCATATCTACCTACCTCAACGCGTTGCGTCGCATATTCGTGGTGGAGGATCTCCCTGCGTGGCATCCCTCTATGCGTTCCAAAGCGATCCTGCGGACATCGCCGAAGCGCCACTTCGTGGACCCCTCCATAGCCGTCGCGGCGCTCAACACGTCGCCCCGGGGCCTTCTGGGCGATTTCAACACGTTCGGCCTGCTGTTCGAGTCCCTGTGCGTCCGCGATCTGAGGGTGTACGCACAGGCGGCGGAGGGGAAGGTCGCCCACTACCGCGACAACACGGGGCTGGAGGCGGATGCCGTCATACACCTCAGGGACGGGCGCTGGGGGGCCGTCGAGGTCAAGATGGGCGCCAGGGAGGCGGAGGCCGCCGCAGAGAACCTGAAAACCCTGAAGGACAGGGTCGACACGGAGAGGATGGGCGAGCCGTCCTTCCTCATGGTGATGACCGCCGGGCAGTACGCGTACCGCCGCCCGGACGGCGTGTACGTCGTGCCGGTCGGTTGCCTCAGGGACTGACGGGCAATCGCCGCCTAACTTATCTGCCCTCAGGAGGGCGCGTCACCGTCACCGTTTCTTCCTGTCGTCCATTATCGATATGAGGTCGCTCAGTATCGCGGAGGCGGTCTCGACCCTCCCCGCGCCCCTGCCGGAGATGGTTATGGGCCCCGCCAGGTCGGTGACCACCTGCGCCGCGTTGAGGGTGCCGGTGATGCTCAGGGGATGCCCCCTCGGCACGAGGCGGGGGGCCACCTCCAGCCTGTCCTCGGACACCTCCCCGATCAGCCTTATGACCATGTTGTTGGAGGCCGCCAGGGAGATGGCCTCGCTGGTTATGGACGATATGCCGGTTATCTTCACGTCGGAGAACGCGACCCCCTTCCCGAACACCGAGTTCGCCAGAATCACCACCTTGCATGCGCTGTCGTACCCCTCTATGTCGTTGGTCGGGTCGGTCTCGGCGTAGCCCATCTGCTGGGCCTCTTTGAGGGCCTGCTCGAAGGGCTGGCCGTTGTCCATCTTGCTGAGTATGAAGTTGCAGGTCCCGTTGAGTATCCCCCGTATGGACGTTATGTTCTCGCCGACGAGGCTCTCCCTGCACAGGTTGATTATGGGCATGGCGCCCCCGACCGAGCCCTCGAAACGGAACTTGCAGCCGTTCTCCTTCGCCAGGGACACCAGCTCGCAGAACCTGAGGGCCAGGGGGCCCTTGTTCACCGTTATGACGTCCTTCCCCTTCCCGAGCGCGTGCCTGATGTTCACGAGGCCTGCGCCGCCCGTCTTTATGTCGGTGGGGCTGACCTCCACCAGGAGGTCGTAGTCCACGGAGTCCATGACCTTCAGCGGGTCGCGGTACCCCTCGGCGCCCACCTTCCCGGTGGACCTCTTCCTGTCCAGCAGCTCCTCCGGGCGTAGCCCGGAGGGGTCCGACGCATACGTGGAGGAGTCCATGACGCAGACGATGGAGGCCTCCTCGCCGTACCTCTCCATGAAGAAGCCCCTCCTGAGCAGCAGCACCTCCGCGAGGCCCTGCCCCACGGTCCCGAACCCCGATATGAGGATCCTCATGTCACAGCCCCCTTATGTAGACGATTTTGCTCTTCTTGCATGCGCCCATGAGGAACGCGTCGAGCGTCTTCACGTCGCCCTCGCTCCTGAGCTCGGCCGAGATCATGGCTGTGCGGGCGGAGCTCGCGTTCTTGGACGAGTAGCTGACGTCCACGGACTCGAAGGTGACGGCCTTCGACGCCTTGTCTATGAGGGACTCGACGAAGGACGCCTTGAAGCTGCCCACGAGCATGTACTCCATCGTGTACGTCTTGTAGACGGAGCCGATCTTCGCGATCAGGACGTCCTTCGACTTCCAGATGTCCTTTAGCTGCTCCAGCTCGGGGTTGCCCCTCACCTCGAACGTTACGTCGATGCAAATCCTCTGGTTGACTATCTGCTCCCGGTCGTGGACGACCCCGACTATGTTCCCGTTGACCAGCGATATTGGCTCCAGGGACTCCACCAGGCGCCCCGGGAGGTCCTTGACATACAGCTGCGCGTTGACCATCATCTCAATACCGCTCCCGGCTCAGGCGTGTTTCGTTCGACATGATAATCCCTGGGTGCCCATCGGGGTACTATTATAGATTGTTTTTCGCTGTCCCCGCCCCCATCCCCACAACCTCCCCCCGGTCCACCAGCACGATGCCCTCCTCTCTCAGGAGGC
>WRNL01000129.1 GCA_009776625.1 Methanomassiliicoccaceae archaeon
CCCCGCCGTGATAGCGGACCTCGTGGGCGACAACGTGGGCGACTGCGCCGGCCGCGGCGCGGACATATTCGAGTCGACGGCGGCCGAGATAATAGGCTCGATGGTCATCGGGTCGGCTGTCGTCCTGGCGGCCACCACCACGTTATCGGACAACTGGATATTCCTGCCGCTTGTGCTCATGGCCTTCGGCCTCATAGCGTCACTTGTTGGGATCAGCGTGGTGCGCATAAAGGACGACGACGCGGATGTCGCCAAGGCGCTGAACCTCGGCTACTACCTCACCATAGGGCTCGTGCTCGTGTTCCTGGCGATAACGACTTACTTCATGTTGCACGAGGACACAGACGGGTGGTACTTCTACTTCGGTTGCGGGGTCGTGGGCATAGCCCTCGGGCTCGCCATAGTCTACCTGACGCAATACTATACAGGCGACCACAAGCCTGTCAAGAGCATAGCGAAGGCGTCTGAGACGGGGCCGGCAACCAACGTGATCTACGGGATCTCGATAGGCATGGAGTCCACCGTGCTCCCGATGGTCTGCATTGTCATAGCGATCATATCGACTTACGTGCTCGGCAACTTTGCGGATCCGAACGGGGGAAGCATAGAAAGCCTCTTCGCTGGCGTATCAACATATGGTCTGTACGGCACAGCGGTAGGCACAATAGCGATGCTAGCCTCCTCGGCGTTCATACTGGCGGAAGATACCTTCGGGCCAATCACAGACAATGCCGGCGGCATCGCTGAGATGTCCAACCAGCCCGAGGAGGTCAGGAAGAGGACGGACAAGCTGGACTCCGCCGGCAACACCACCAAGGCCCTGACGAAGGGTTATGCAATGGCATCCGCCGCCCTCGCGGCGTTCCTGCTGTTCGCGGCGTTCTTCGAGATAGTCGCGGAGATATACACAGGGCACGGCACCCCGAAGACGCTGGCAGAGGTCTTCAACGTCAACCTGGGCGACCCGCTGATATTCGCCGGCGGGCTCGTCGGGATAGTGCTCGTGGCGTTCTTCGCGTCGCTTGCGATCCGCGCCGTCGGGACGGCGGCCGGCGAGATGATCGAGGAGGTCCGCAGGCAGTTCCGCGAGGATCCTGGGATAATGGAGGGGACATCAGACCCAGACTACGCCAAGTGCGTCGACATAGCGACGCGGGGTGCTCTCAGGGCGATGGTATTGCCCGCACTGCTCCCGATACTCGTGCCTGTCGTGTTCGGCATCATATACAGCCAAATATTCCCCGACATAGCCTACATGGCGGTCGGGGCGCTCATAATGGTCGGCACAGGGATAGGCATCTTCATGGCGAACTTCCTCAACAACGGGGGAGGCGCCTGGGACAATGCCAAGAAGTACATCGAGAGCGGCAACCACGGCGGGAAGAAGTCGCCCGCGCATGCGGCGGCGGTCGTCGGGGACACGGTGGGCGACCCCTTCAAGGACACCGCAGGGCCGTCCATCCACGTGCTGGTGAAGTTGCTGTCCACGATATGCCTGGTCACGGCCGTCCTGTTCGTGGTCGTCCCCTAAACTTGTTATCAAGCGGGCCGTAGGCCCGCCCCCTTTCCTTATTTTACGTGAGCGCAAGAATGGGTTTATATACGATTGCTTTAATCCCTGCAACCGAGAGTACCCGCCATGTATATGCTGACAGAGGCCGAGAGGATAGTTAGGATCCCCCCCGCAGAGCTCGACGAGGACATAGAGAAGGTCATCGACGCCCTCACCTGGGACTCCTTCGAGGGCAGGATCGGGGACAACAAGGAGATGACCGTCCTGATAAAGAACGTGAGGCCCGTCGGCCCCGGGCGCATAGTCCACGGGGACGGGGCGGTGTACCAGACGGTCAAGTACGACCAGGTGGTGTTCAAGCTCAAGGACAACGAGGTGGTCGAGGGCGTCGTGGTGGAGATCCTCAAGTTCGGGGCGTTCGTGAGGTTCGGGCCCATCGACGGCCTGCTCCACATAAGCCAGGTGATGGACGACCGCGTCGACATAGACGAGTCGAACCAGAGGCTGGTGGGGAAGGACACGGGGAGGAACCTCTCCGTGGGCGACGTCGTGAAGGCGAGGATAGTGAGCATAGACCTCAACGAGAAGAACCCCCAGGACAGCAAGATCGGGCTGACCATGAGGCAGCCCGGGCTCGGGAAGCTCCAATGGCTGGAGGACGAGCGCAAGAAGAAGCTGCAGCAGCAGGGTGAGGCCCAATGACGAACCTGGTGTACAGGGCGTGCAAGCAGTGCATGTTCCTGTCGGAGACGACGGACACGTGCCCCCGCTGCGGGGGGCCGACCTCCAGGGAGTGGCAGGGGTTCGTCGCTGTGGTGGACTACGAGAAGTCGGACATCGCCAAGCGGATGGGGATATCCGCTAACGGCAGGTATGCCCTGAAGGTCCGCTGACATGGAAGCTGTGAGCAGGAGGGTCCCGGAAGAGGCCAGAGCCCCCTTCAAGGAGCCTCTGGGCAGGGACCTCCGGGAGGAGGAGCTGACGGTCATCGACAAAAAGTCGAAGATGATCACTGTCGGCGACGTGGTGTCGCTGACCGTGGTGAAACATGGGATCGTCCCTGACCTCTCCGTCTACGACGGCATGACGGAGAGGGAGGAGATGACCGAGTTCGCGGCCCTTGTGAAGGACAAGGGCTGGGAGGAGACGGTGGTGAGGAACGAGGCCGGGACCATAACGGCCGAGCTGGTCGCCGCTGTAAGAAACGCTTTGGACGGGAAGAAGGAGATAATCCGTGTGGAGGGGGAGGAGGACCTGGCGGTGCTGCCGTGCATCCTCCTGTCACCTGAAGGCACGAACATAATCTACGGATGGCCCGGAAGAGGGATGAAGCTCATCGTGACCGACGAGGGCGTCAGGGAGAAAGCCAGACGCCTCATGGAGATGACGGAGGAGTTGGAATGAAGATAGAGATAACAAGCCAGAAAGAGAACCCATTGCAGAAGAGGAGGGAGGTCTATTTCACGATAGACCACGCCGGGGAGTCGACCCCGGGCAGGAACGCCGTTGCAGAGGACATAGCGAAGAAGATGAAGTCGAAAAGGGACTGCGTCGTGGTGGACAACATAGAGTCCGTCTACGGCATAGGCAGGTCGAAAGGTTATGCCAAGGTGTACGACAGCAAGGAGTCCGCCCTGTCGTACGAGAACGGGTACCTGCTGAAGAGGAACGGGATCGCCGCAGCGGCGCCGGCACCGGCAGAGGCCGGGAAGGCGCCCGCCGCAGAGCCGGCCGCACCAGCCGCGCCCCCAGAGACGCCAGCCGCAGAGCCAGCCGCGCCAGCAGTGCCGGCCGCTGAGGAGTGATAGCCATGGCTGCACCTGCACCGGCGGCGAAGAAGAAGGACGCGAAGCCAGCGGCCAAGAAGGGCCCGAAGTCCGTATCGAAGAAGGACGCGTACAAGCTCAACGGCGACAAGGCGGAGAGGGTGAAGCCCGTCTGCCCCAAGTGCGGCCCGGGCGTGTTCATGGCGTCACACAAGGACCGCACCTCCTGCGGGAAGTGCGGCTACACAGAGTTCAAGAAGAAAGAGTGAGAGGTCTTCATCCGGCTCCATCCCTCTCGACAGGGGCCGCAGGATCGCCGGGGGGAGTATCTGACCCCCCGGCAAAACATCTTATCTTTTGACGGCGCTCACCACAACGGGCCAGTGGTATAGCTTGGATAGCATAGGGGCTTCCGGAGCCTTAGACCCGGGTTCGAATCCCGGCCGGCCCGCCTACTGTCACAACGGCTCCGCTGGCCGCGGGGAAGGAAGGGCGAGATGTATGGACAAACCGAGGATACCGGTCGACTTCAACGAGGTGGCAGGGAACATAGTGCTATTGTCGAAAGGGGACTCCAGGACGGATTCCGCTGGGCGGCGCATCGTGTTCCAAGAGGGGATGCCGGTCAGCGTCTATGAGGAGAACGAGGAGGACGGCCGCCCGGACAACCTGATCGCCGACGGCGTCGCCGTCCTGAACCCCTTGGCCGCCGAGCATCCCATGTGGGCGCATGTGAAGTGGTGCTGCAGGATGGACGGGAACGGCATCCGGTATGAATCCGACATCGAGCGCGAAAGGGGCTGAGGCAGGGTTGCCATAGGGATGGTTGTGGGCATTCGGTGGTGCGAACACCACACATCGATATCATGGCCGCAAAAACTCCAACCATCGGTTGGAGAAATTAGCCAGGCGGGATGGACAGTGCGTCCTCCTCCCCCGAACCAACAGCGCGTTCCTGTACAGTGCGCTGCCACGTCGAAAAACTCCAGTCATCGACTGGAGAGTTTAGCCTGAGGGTGAATTTCTATATGATACCCTCTCAAAGGCGAGTCGAGCGGCGGTCGCTCAACGGCATGGTGCAACTCCCAACGCCCACGCATCTAAAAACTCCAACCATTGGTTGGAGAAATTAGCCAGGCGGGGTGAATAGCCCGTTATGGCTACTGCATGGGCGGACTTGGGTGGCGGCTGTGCTGACAAGTAATCCGAACGGCGTAACTTGACCCAGTATGCCCCGCATCGAAAAAGTCCAGCCATGGCTGGAGAACTTAGTCAGGATGGGCAAATGGTCATTCTGGGATTCCTTCCAGAAAGGCACGCCCCCCCCCCCCCCC
>WRNL01000130.1 GCA_009776625.1 Methanomassiliicoccaceae archaeon
CCCGTCCCCACCACGCAGGGCGTCCCCAGCTCCCTCGATATGATGGCGGCGTGGCAGGTCATCCCCCCCTCGTCGGTGACGATGGCGGCGGACCTGCTCATGGCGGGGACCATGTCGGGCATGGTCATCTTCGTGACGAGGACGTCCCCGTCCTTCACCACGTCGAGGCTCATGGACTCGTCGTAGATCCTCACGGTCCCCGTGGCGAAGCCCGGGCTCGCGCCGAGGCCCGTGAGGAGTATGTCCTCGCCGGAGGCGCCGTTCTCCCCTTTCGCGCAGGCGTTCCCGACGGCGGTTATGGGCCTCGCCTGGACGAGGTACGCCTTGCCCCCCTCGATGCACCACTCTATGTCCATGGGCCTCTGGTAGTGTATCTCCACCTGGCGGCCGATCTCCGCCATCTCCAGTATGCGAGCGTCGTCCATCTTCTGCTTCTTGTCGTCGCCGTTGTGCACGTCCTCCTTCAGGCATCCGCCGTCCGGCCCCCTGACGTACTTCCACTTCTGGCTGGATATCCGTTTCTTCGTTATCGTCATCTTGGACTTGTCGATGACGTACGTGTCCGGGGTCACCTCCCCGCCGACGATGGCCTCCCCGAGGCCGTAGCCCCCTTCTATTATGATGTTCTTGGCCCCGCTGTGGGGGTCCACCGTGAACATTATCCCCGACACCTCGGAGTTCACCATCTTCTGCACCACGACGGCCAGCTTAACCGTCTCATGGGCGAACCCCTGCTTCTCCCTGTAGGCTATCGCCCTCGCCGTGTACAGCGAGGACCAGCATTTCCTGACCTTGTCGAACAGGTCGTCCTCGTCCCTGACGTTGAGGTACGTCTCCTGCTGCCCCGCGAAGCTCGCGTCGGGGAGGTCCTCCGCCGTCGCGCTCGACCTGACGGCAACGAAGCCCGCCTCCCCCTTGGGGACTATCAGCCGGTAGCTGGAGGCGATCTCCCTCTTGAGGTCGTCCGGTATCCTCCGGGACTCGAACAGCGCCCGGATGCGCTTCGATGCGTCGGCGAGGCTCTGGTCCGAGGACCTGTCGATGCCCTCCAGCTCCCTCTGCACCTCTTTCGAAATGCCGCTCCCCTCCAAGAAATGGTCATAGGCGGCGGTCGTGAGGACGAACGCCCCCGGGACCGGGAAGCCCGCGGAGGTGAGCTCGCCCAGGTTAGCCCCTTTCCCGCCGACGTAAGGTAAGTCGTCCACGCGCAGCTCGTTGATATCAACTATCTTCTTGTCCATGGCAATACTCTCTTGTTAAGGGGTTTCGCATGCGGTGCCGCCGCCCGCCTCTGACCGATGATAGCCTTTTGATTATAATATCTTTTTATCAGCCAACCAATCCTTTGGTTGCTACACCCCCCATCCGACGCCCCCGCGCCGCTTGCCGCCCGAAGGCGGGGGTGTGCGTCACAGCCTCGCGTTGATTCGAAATTCGAAAGAAGTCCAATGCGATTCGTATCAAAACAAGGAAAAAAATGCGAGGAATCCCAAGCACAAGGCAAATCACCGCCCCGTTATGCCGCCGTTCCTTCGTCAATGAACGTATGGTTTAAATCAGATACGGGTATTCGGTACATTTGTTGATTCAACATGGATACAGAAATATGTTGGCACGGGAGAGGGGGGCAGGGCGTGGTCACGGCGAACGAGATCCTCGCCGAGGTCTCCATATACGCCGGGAAGTACGTGAAGGCCTTCCCGGAGTTCGGGCCGGAGAGGATGGGCGCCCCGATAAGGGCATTCGCGAGGATATCCGAGGGCCCCATAAGGATCCACACGCAGGTCTACGACCCGGACATAGTCATTGTGATTGACCCCACGCTCATAGGCAAGGTGGACGTGGGCAAGGGCCTCAAGGCGGGGGGGACGATAATCGCGAACTACCCCGGCTCCTCCGCCGACCTCCAGAAGGCGATAGGCACCGGCGCCGAATGCCATGCCGTCGACGCGACGAGGATATCCATGGAGGAGATAGGCCGCCCCATGGTCAACACCTCCATGCTGGGGGCGCTGGTCAAAGTGAGGCCGATCATCCGCTACGAGGCGCTGGAGGGCCACATAAAGGCGAAGTTCGAGGGCAAGCTCCAGGAGAAGGCGATAGAGCAGAACGTGAGGGCGCTCAAGAGGGCCTACGAGGAGGTGAGCTGATGGCGAACATGGCCGACCACAAGGACATGGTCATAGGGGACCGCGTGATAGAGCCGGGCAGCTCCGAGAGGTTCCACACAGGGGACTGGAGGAGCTCCGTCCCGGTCGTGGACAAGAGCGCATGCATAGACTGCCTCACCTGCTGGGTGTACTGCCCGGACAACAGCATCATAGTGGAGGACGGCAAGTTCATGGGGATAAAGCTGACCCACTGCAAGGGCTGCGGCATATGCGCCAAGGTCTGCCCCAAGAAGATAATAACGATGAAGGAGGAGTGACGATGAGCAACCATATCGCAATCAACGGGGACGCGGCGGTCGCGCTGGCCTGGAAACAGATAAACCCGGACGTCTGCGCGGCGTACCCAATCACGCCCCAGACCATAATAGTCGAGAAGTTCGCCGAGTACGTGGCGAACGGGGAGGTTTCGACGGAGTTCGTCTGCGTCGAGTCCGAGCACAGCGCGCTCACCCTCTGCACCACGGCCGCATCGGCCGGGGCGAGGACGTTCACGGCGACGGCGTCGCAGGGGCTGGCGTACATGTGGGAGATGATGCCCATAGCGGCCTCGATGAGGGTCCCGCTTATCATGGCGGTGGCGAACAGGGCGGTCAGCGGGCCGATAGACATACACAACGACCACGGCGACGTCATGTCGGCGAGGGACTGCGGGTGGGTGTCGCTGTTCGCCGAGAACGTCCAGGAGGCGTACGACATGTCGGTGATCGCCCCCAGGATAACCGAGCACCACGACGTCCAGCTGCCCGGGCTCGTCAACCTCGACGGGTTCATACTGACCCATGCGATCGAGAGGATGACCCCCCTCGACGCCGAGGCCGCCAGGAAGTTCGTGGGCGAGTACAAGCCCATCTACCCCCTGCTGGACGTCAAGAACCCTATATCCCACAACCTGCTGGACGGGCCGATGTTCTACTTCCCGCACAAGTACCAGTCGGTCCTGGCGATGGAGAACGCCCTCAAGGTGACGGAGGAAGCGTTCAGGGACTTCGAGAAGGTCTCCGGCAGGAAGTACAACATAGTCGAGGAGTACAAATGCGACGACGCGGAGTGCATAGCGATCGTCCTCGGGTCGTCCTTCGGGACCATGAAGGAGGCCATAGACCAGCTCCGCAAGGAAGGTAAGAAGGTCGGCGCGGCGATGCCCCGCCTCTTCAGGCCGTGGCCGGTCGCAGACCTCGCCAAGCTCATGAAGGGCAAGAAGACCGTCATAGTCATGGACAAGCACCTGAGCATAGGGTCCTACGGCCCGATGTTCCCCGAGGTGGTCGCGGCCGCGCTCGAGAACGACTCCATGCCGAAGATGTACAACTACATATTCGGGCTCGGCGGGGTGGACACAATGGTGTCCGACTTCGTGTCCGTGTTCAAGGACGTGGCCGCGGGGAAGGCCAAGAGGGTCAACTTCCTGGGGGTGAGGGAATGAGCTCCCTCGCGCTGAAGGACCTCAGCAAGATACCGGTCAGACTGGCGAGCGGCCACAGGCTGTGCGCCGGGTGCTCGGAGTCGATAATCGCGAAACAGATCCTCATGGGGACGGACAAGGACGTCGTCGTGGCATGCGCCACCGGGTGCTTCGAGGTATCCACGACCATATTCCCGTACACATCGTGGAACACGCCGTACATACACACGGCGTTCGGCAACGGGGCGGCGACGTGCGCCGGCGTCGAGTCCGCGTACCAGTCCCTCAAGAGGCAGGGAAAGGTGAAGGAGGACGTGAAGTTCGTCACCTTCGCCGGGGACGGCGGGACGTACGACATCGGCATCCAGGCGCTCTCGGGCGCAATGGAGAGGGGCCACAGCATGCTCTACGTCTGCTTCAACAACGAGGCGTACATGAACACCGGCATCCAGAGGTCGAGCGCCACCGGGAAGGGGGCGTCCACCACCACGTCCTGGGCGGGCAGCGTCATGCCCGGGAAGAAGGAGTTCCCCAAGGACATGACCAGGATAATGGCCGCCCACGGCATACCCTTCGCGGCGCAGGCCGCGCCCCACGCCTGGAGGGACATGGTCCAGAAGGCGCAGAAGGCGTTCTCGATCCAGGGGCCGTCGTTCATCAACGCGATAACGCCCTGCCCGAGGGGCTGGAGGTTCCCCCCTGACGAGACCATCGCGATATCCAGGCTTGCGGTCGAGACCTGCGTCTGGCCGCTCTACGAGGTGGAGAACGGCACCGACTACACCCTGTCCGCCGAGAGCCAGAGGATAGCCGATGGCAAGGCGGAGAAGAGGCCCATAACGGACTGGATCAACTCCCAGGGGAGGTTCAGCCACCTGAAGGAGGAGAAGTGGGCGCCCGTCGTCGAGAGCATGCAGGCGGACGTGGACAAGAAGTGGGAGTCCCTCCTGAAGCTCTGCAAACTCTGACCAAGGGCGGGGGGCATCGCCCCCCCCCCCNTTTTTT
>WRNL01000131.1 GCA_009776625.1 Methanomassiliicoccaceae archaeon
GGGGGGCATCGCCCCCCCCCCCTTTTTTTTGTCGAAGAGAACGCATGAGAGCCACAACATTACGGATGAGAAATTTCTGAATACACACCCCATTGCACCATATTCCTCATACCAATACTTCCACAAATCACACATCAATATCCCCTCAAATCTAACATCAAAACGTCCATAACTCTCACATTAAATATGTTCCAGTTGAAACGCTCGGGTCAGGCTATTTTGAAGAAGGGAAAGTGCGCCGCCTGAGGTTCGCCCGATGGTTCTGGCGCGGCACTTCAAACCCACAGAACCGATAATGCCCGTTCAAAGTGTCCAGGGTGTGTTATGTAGGGTTGGGGGCTCTTTGAGCCGTAAGACGTAAATCGTCGAGACAGCCATATGGGGGGCATCGCCGCTGGAACCCCTATGCTCCAACATGCCCATAAGATGCGGCGGAACGCTTGCGCTAAGTCAGACGAACAGGACTATGGCCATCCCCGCCGCCGCTGCGATGAGCGCGCTGGCGGCGTTGTTGAGGTATTTGGAGATGACCCCCCTCCTCTCCAGGGTGGCGCCGAGCACGCTGTCGATCAGGCTCCCCGCAACGCCCATCGTGATCGGCACGAGTATGTATATGCCGTCGGCTCCGAGGCCCCCGAAGATGAGCAGCCACCCCACGGCCCCCGTGAACGCCGCCGCCGCGAGGGACGACAGCGTCCCGAGGACGGACACGCCGCCGTTCGTGCCGCGCTTGACCCTCTCGAAGGTGGTTATCAGCCATACCCTCTTGTCCCTGATCCCTATCTCGCTCGCCACCGTGTCCGCCGCCGCGACGGAGAGGACGGTGATGAACGCGACGGTGACCGCCAGGTCGTAATCCTTGCCGAAGAACACGTGCAGCACCCCGTAGAGGACCGCGACCAGGCATGCGGGGAGCCCGGCCCCTAGGACGTTCCTGTGCGTCCTCTCCCCGTAGTCCCCCTCCTGCAGGTTGTTGCGCCTCTTCTCGCCGAAGTCCACCTTCGTCGCGGCCAGGCCGACGAACGTGAACGCCACCAGGAGTATCAGCCAGTAGACGGAACCGAACACGCCCACGGTGTACCCTACGAAGAAAGACGCTATCGCCCCGGAGAACGTGAGCATCCTGAACTTGTAGGCGATCACCGACAATGCCGCCGACAATATGCCAGAAAGCACCATCTGGGTAATGAATTCCATATTGGGGGCATATACAGTCAGGGTATAAAAGCAAGGTGCCATTCAGACGAGCATCTCGAGGATCTCCGTGGCGTACCTGACGCACAGGGAGCGGTCCTTGAGCGGGAAGAACATGACCTTGCCCTGTGGGTACAGGGTGGCCTCCATCCCCTTCCAGTCGAAGACCGCCATCATGTCGTCGCTCTGCCTAACGGCGCACCCCACCCCCTCCAGGCGGGCGGGGACCCTGCCCATGTCCAGGCGCAGGTCGTCAGCGGAAATGGCCATCAGCGCCTCCCCGCCGCAGAGGCGCATGGTCGTGAACCTCATCTCAGCCCCCTCAGGGCCCTCTCCGAGGCGGAGCGGAACTCGTCGAGGCTCCCGTCGTTGACTATCATCATGTCCGCCATGGCGATGACCTCGGCCAGCCCCCAGGACACCTCCCTGGAATCCCTCTCGTCAAACTCCGCCCTGCTCCTGGGGGCATCGTCCCTCCCTCTCCTAACGAGCCTCTCGTACCTCGCCTCTGGAGGGGAGTGCACCCCCACTATGACGACATCTCCGCATAGCCCCTTGAAGGACGCGACCTCCTCCATGCTCCTGCAGCCATCTACCAGGAACATGCCGCCGCCCATGCGCTCCATGGTCCGCCTGGCCCATATGTCCTTGCCGTGCCGCTCCCTCTCCGCGCCGGCGAACTGCCCTATGCCCAGCCCTATGGTGTATTCCTGCGACGATGGGTAGGCGTCCCTGACCGCGTCCCCCATGCGTGTGAAAGGGACCCCCATGGATCCAGCGACGGAGAGGAGCTCTTCCTTGCCGGCGCCCGGCATCCCGGTGACGATTATTATCCTCATCTCACAGCAGGTTGTCGGATATGTCGGTCAGCATCCGGTCGCAGTAGACGCATATGAGCTTGGGGGGGTTGCGCTCCTCCACGGCGAACTCTGGAACGACGGGCTCCCCCCTGTTGGTGATGCAGTTGGGGTTGCTGCAGCGGGCCAGCCCGACGATGTGGTCGTCGAGCCTTACCTTGAACTTGTTCGCCACGTAATAGTCCCTTATGATCGATATCGTCGCATCAGGCGCGATCAGGGCTATCTTCCCCACCGTCACCTGGTCCAGCTCCCTGTCCTCCACCTTTATCACGTCCTTCCACCCGTCGGTCTTGCTGGACGGGACGTGCATGCCGATGCTTATGATGGAGTCGATGTTGTGCTCGTTCACCCCCAGTATCTTGAGGACGTTGAGGGCCTGGCCGCTCGCGATGTGGTCTATCACGGTGCCGTTCCTTATCGGCGGTATCTTGGTCTCGGCGATCTGGTTATCCATCGATGTCACCCCCCAGTATGGCGCAGAGGAGCGCCATCCTCACGGGGACCCCGTTGAAGGCCTGCTCGAAGTACTTCGCATGCGGGGTGGAGTCCACCTCCGGCATGATCTCGTCCACCCTCGGCAGCGGGTGCATGACGATCATGTCGCTCTTCGCCTCGCGGAGCACCGCGTTGCCAATCCTGTACGTCCCCGCCACCTTCTGGTACTCGGCGGGGTCCGGGAACCTCTCCTTCTGGATCCTCGTCACGTACAGGACGTCGGCCTGCCCGATCACATCCTCCAGGGCGTCCGTCTTCGCCGGCTTGCACCCCTTCTCCACGATATGGTTGAACGTGTCGGCGGGCATCTGGAGGGACTCCGGCGCCACGAACGTGAGCTTCGCGCCGAACATCGTGAGCGCCTCCGCCAGGGAGTGGACGGTGCGCCCGTACTTCAGGTCCCCGACCAGCGCGATGTTCAGGCCGTCGAGGGACCCCTTGGCGGACCGCATGGTGAAGAGGTCGAGCAGGGTCTGCGTGGGGTGGGAGCCGGCCCCGTCCCCGGCGTTGATAACCGGGTTCTCGGAGAACTTCGCCGCTAGCCTGGCCGCCCCCTCGTGGGGATGCCTCAGGACGATGACGTCGCAGTAGCCGTCCACCATCTTGATGGTGTCGGCGAGGGTCTCCCCCTTGGACATGGACGTCATGGACATCTCGGACACGTCTATGACGGTGCAGCCGAGCCTCCCCGCCGCGCTCTCGAAGGACAGCTTCGTCCTGGTGGACGGCTCGAAGAACAGGTTGCCGAGCACCTTGCCGTCCAGCACCTTCTTAACCTTCTCGCCTTTGGCGTAGGGTATCATCCTCTCCGACAGGTCGAGCAGGTAGTTTATCTGCTCTCTGTCGAGGTCGCGTATGGAAACGAGGTCTTTGTCGTAGAAGTCCATGCCTCCTTATCCGAGCCGCATGATTTAACTCTTTTTCCTGCGACCGGCGGCGTGCCGCCGCCGTCATTCGTCCTCGAGCTCCATGCAGGTGTCGAGCACCTCCGCCCAGAACCTGTTGCCCAGATCCACCCCCAGGGCCAGGGAGGCCAGGTCGAACGCGGACGGGGCGTCCCTCGCTTTGATGGCCCTCAACAAGTCCACGAACCGCGCCAGGCTGTCAGCGACCCTGACGGGCTCCCATGACCCTTCCCCGTGGTATGAGAAATACACGGGGAGGCCGGGGTCGTCCTCCGACAGGTCGACGAAGAACGGGTCGTCCATGGCGTTGCATGCGAACACGTGCCACCCCCTGCGCCACCCGCCCTCCGCATCCGAGGTGAGGTCCTCCCCGGTCAATGGGTTGAACCGGTAGCCCTCCTGTATCCAGTCGAAGTCGTCGATGTCGGCGTAATACGTGGGTAGGATATCGATGTACTCGAAACATACGCCTGCGCCTATGGCATCGATCAGCTGGGGCGGCAGGTCGGTCATGCCCCTTTTGGTAGCGTCCATGCATGCGCATGATGCAACATGGGTATTAATCTGCTCGGTCGCGGGAGGGACGGCGGGTGCGGGTATATATCCGAGGGGGCGGATACGTTCCGCGTGCCAGAGGAGGAGAAGTACCTTACGGAGATCGGACTCGCCGTCTACATCGTGATGCTGGGCATGGCGGCGGCCGGCGTCGCGCTCGCCGCATACCTTACATATGAGACCTACGGGGACATCCCCACGTCCGCGCTGGTCACCATGGACGCGTTCCTGCTCGCGGTCATGGTGGCGTTCCCGATTATATACCTGGTGTGGGCGCGCAACAAGGTGAAGATCACCTTCAAAGAGGACAGCCTCCTCGTGGAGGTCACGCTGGGGGAGACGTATGACATAAAGTACCCCTCCATCACGGGGGTGAGGGAGGTGGCGGACATCGCCGAGTACATGTACTATGCGACGGTCAGCTCCCTGCACTGGATAGAGATAGCGTACGGCGGCGGCCGCAGCGTGAGGATATCGCCCGCCGACAGGGAGG
>WRNL01000132.1 GCA_009776625.1 Methanomassiliicoccaceae archaeon
TGGCCAGAAGGGAGTTGGTGGCGAACTTGTACTCCGAGTACTCGGTCTCGATCCTCGGCCTCACGCTGCTGTTGAAGATGTTGAACCTGGCGACGGAGTCCACGTTCTCGCTCTGGGCGAGGGAGAACCCGCCGGGGATGGTCTTGCTGATCCACGCCTGCACCTGCCCCATCATCTGGTCCAGGTAGGCCTTGGCGTCCATCCTCTGCTGCGAGGTGCCGCAGCTGGCGCAGGTTATGTAGGGGGAGGACGACTCGAGGGACTTCCTGTCGAGTGGGGCGCCGCAGTACTTGCACCTGAGCATCACCATGTCGTCCAACTGTCTCACCGTCTGATCGCTATCTGCGCCGCCATGCTCCGGATCTCGGCCTGCAGCCTAGCCTCCATCGCCCTCATCTCCTGCATGGCCCTCTCATGGTACTGCCTCGCTATCTCGTCAGACCGCCTGGAGATGGAGGAGTAGCAGGGCCTGCACACGTATATCGAGCTGAAGTCGGAGGGGGCTGACTGCAGCACGTCGTCGTCGGACTTCCGCATGAAGGGGGATATGTCGCTGGACATCGCCAGGAAGTGCACCCCCTCGCCGGTCGACGGCCTCCCGCAGATCCAGCATTTGGCGGATTTAGAGTACGCCTTCATCAGGTTCATCACGTTCTGGCCGTCCTCGCCGAGCTGCTTGCGGCAGCTGAACGCGTTCTGAAGGAACTCGGCGGCCCTTTTGGGGTCCGCCATCACCGCGCCGGCGGCGAGGCTCTCGTAGCCCAGCGCCTGGAGGTACAGGGCCTCCTTGATCCCGGTGTTGATCGGCAGCCCCACGATCCCGCTGAGCGTTATCGTCTCGTTGCCTATCTGCGACTGGTACTTCCTGGCAATGTCGAGGAGCCGGTTGCCCTTGTCCTCCTTCTGCGCCTGGGTCCCCGCCGCCATCCTACCCACGTTCAGCTTCTCGGCGAGGAGGGCGCACTCCCTCGCGAGCCGTTCGGGTTCCACCTCGGTCAGGCCGAACACGAAGCCGTCCCCGGTGCCAGCGAGGGTCGCCGCGAGCTTGGAGTACCTCATCGGGTTGTCGCGGTCCAGGCAGGCGTCGATTATGTCGACGTACACTCTCGCGAGGGCGGTCTCCCTGCCGCCCTTCTCTATCGTCTTCTCGAAGTTCTTCCTCGCTTTGGCGTACTCCTTCCTCTTTACGAGGTCCACGCCCTGGTTGAACAGCTCGTCGCCGGACTTGAAAACACTGAGCACCATTATAACGCCTGCACTGTGTAAAGTACAAGAGATATATAACCTTCTTATTGCACGCCCGCCCGCGCGGGCGGGCGGGGCGGCGGGGCAACCCTATAAATGCGGCGGACGCCTCTGCGGCCCCATGAGGAACATATTCTTCGTCGGCACGGCGGGGAGCGGCAAGAGCACTATGGTGGGGGCGTTCAAGCAGTGGCTCGACGACAACGGCGTCGACGCGGTGACTGTGAACCTCGACCCGGGGGCCGACAGGCTCGCCTACAGGGCGGACGTGGACATAAGGGAGTGGATATCCCTCGGGGAGGTTATGGACGAGTACTCGCTCGGGCCCAACGGCGCGCAGGTCGTTGCCGCCGACCTCATGGCCATGAACATCCACAGGCTGACTTCCGTGCTCGGGGGGTACAGGACGAACTACGCCCTTATCGACACCCCCGGGCAGCTCGAGCTGTTCGCGTTCAGGGAGTCGTCGGGCATGATAGTCGACGCCCTGGGGAAGGAGAGGTCGATGATCGCGTACCTGTCCGACCCCATGCTCTGCAGGAGGCCGAACGGGTTCGTGTCGTCGATGACGCTCTCCGCGCTGGTCCAGTTCAGGCTGCAGCTGCCCATGGTCAACCTGCTCTCGAAGCTCGACGTGCTGTCAGAGGAGGACAGCGAGAGGGTCATCGACTGGTTCGAGAACCCCGACACCCTCTACGGGGACTTCCTCGACGAGGACTCCGACCCCCAGACGGTGGTGGGGATGGAGCTGTTCAAGGCGCTGGAGAACACCGGCGTGTTCGGGGGGATAAGGGGCGTCTCGGCAGAGGAGGGGACGGGGCTGGACGAGATCTACGCCGCCGCCCAGCTCACGTTCTTCGGCGGCGAGGACGCGGAGAGGAACTGAGTCACCCGAACATATGGGCGGGGGCGGCCTTCATCTTGTTCCTCCCCGCCTCCAGGACCTTCGCCCTCGCGGACATGAAGTCCTGCTCGGTCACCGTGTCCCTGCCGTCGCGTATGGCGAGCATGCCCGCCTCCGTGCAGATGCTCTTTATCTCCGCGCCGGAGGCGGTGTCCGTCAGCTCGGCGAGCTTCCTCGGGTTGATGCCCTTGTCTATGCTCATGCGGGACATGTGGATCCCGAATATCTGCGCCCGCCCCCCGACGTCGGGCAGGCCGATCTCTATGATGCGGTCGAACCTCCCGGGCCTCAGCAGGGCGTCGTCGAGGATGTCCGGCCTGTTCGTCGCGCCGATGATCTTCACCTCGCTCGTGGGCGTGAACCCGTCGAGCTCCGCCAGCAGCTGCATGAGGGTCCTCTGGACCTCCCTGTCCCCGGACGTCGCGACGTCCATCCTCTTCGCCCCCACCGAGTCCAGCTCGTCTATGAAGATTATGCTGGGGGCCTTCTCCCTGGCGAGGTCGAACAGCTCGCGGACGAGCCTGGCGCCCTCGCCGATGTACTTCTGGACGAGCTCGGAGCCGACGAACCTTATGAAGGTCGCGCTGGTGGCGTTCGCCACCGCCTTGGCCATCAGGGTCTTGCCGGTGCCAGGGGGGCCGACCAGCAGCACGCCCTTCGGGGGCTCGATGCCGACCTTGGCGTAGAGCTCGGGCCTGAGCAGCGGGTCCTCGACCGCCTCGCGGAGCTCCACCATCTGCTTCTCGAGGCCGCCTATGTCGTCGTAGGATATGTCGGGCTTGTCTATTATCTCCGCGCCGGTGACGACGGGGTCCAGCGGGAGGGGCAGCACGTTCATCACCGCGAGGGTCTGCTTGTTCAGCGACACCCTTGCGCCGGGGACGAGGTCGGCGGGCGGTATGTACTCCGAGACCGAGACGATGAAGTCCGGGCCCGTGGTGCTCTTGACGACGACGCGGTTGTCCGGGAGGACGTCGCGCAGCGACCCGACGATGAGCGGCGGGCTCCTCAGCCTTTCTAGCTCCGCCCGTATCCGGCTGTGGTCCTTCTGCAGCCTGAACAGCTCCCCTTCCGAGTAGCGCTTGTCGTTCTCCGCGGCCTGAAGGTCCTCCATCAGCCTGACGTTCCTCTCCTCGAGGGTTATGATCCTCGCCTTCAGCTCTTCGATGCGGGTGTCGTCCATTTAGCTACCACTTCGTGGCTATACGTTACTCCTCTTTATTAGTTTTTCTCGTACCACCCATCAAATTAATAAATAAAAATGCTAATCGGGTTCCGATGATCTGTGAAATGTGCGGGGCGGACGTCCCCCTGACGAAACCGATGCTTGTGGAGGGCACGAGGCTGAGCCTGTGCCCGGGTTGCGCCAGGTTCGGAGCCGAGTACAATGGGTCGGCGCCGGCTCCCGGCGCGCCGGTCCCGAAGGCCGTGATCGACGAGAGGCTCCAGAAGAGGGAGAGGAGGATGCAGACGAGGGACGTGTTCTCCGTGTCCTCGAGGGAGCTGATTGAGGACTACGGGGACGTGGTGAGGGCCGCCAGGGAGGCGAAGGGGCTGAGCATCGACGACTTCGCGAAGTCCATATTCGAGAAAAGGAACATCATCGCGAAGATAGAGGCGAACGACCTGGTCCCCGACGACAAGCTCATCAACAAGCTGGAGAAGGCGCTGGGAATAAAGCTTAAGGAAGTGCTGCAGCCCGGGGCCCAGGTCGGCAGCGGCGGGCAGGCAGAGGGAATGACCCTCAGCAACTTCATAAAGAAGGAGTGATCATCTCCCGAGGACCGAGGCGCGGACGCCGGCCAGGAAGGGCGCCACGTCAGCGCCCCTGTCCCTGAGTATCATCAGCGCCGCCACCTCCATGTCCACGTCCGCCCTCTTGCTGATCTTGTTGCACTCGGACACGAACGCCCCCTTCTCCATGCCGGATTCCAGGGCGGCCTTGATGAGCAGGGGCAGGACGTCCGGCGGCGCGGCCGCCGCCTCGGCCTCTTGCGGGGCGGCGGGCTTCCCGGTCGCCGTACGCTTGGGGGCATAGCCGCTCAGCGACCTGAGGAACCCCGCCGACGGCCTGTATGCGACGGGCACGTCCACGGCCGAGGTGTCTATCAGCGGGCGGAGGTACTCCCCTGTGCCGCAGCTGGCGCAGGTTATGTAGGGGGAGGACGACTCGAGGGACTTCCTGTCTAGGGGGGCGCCGCAGTACTTGCACCTGAGCATCACCATGTCGTCCAATTGTCTCACCGTCTGATCGTTATCTGCGCCGCCATGCTCCGGATCTCGGCCTGCAGCCTAGCCTCCATCGCCCTCATCTCCTGCA
>WRNL01000133.1 GCA_009776625.1 Methanomassiliicoccaceae archaeon
CGGGGGAGGACATAACGCGGCTTGGGGAGCCGGAGCTGTTCTGGAGCGTCACCGCCGGGTCCGTGGACTCGATGGTCGCCAACTACACCCCCACCAACAAGAGGCGGGGGGACGACGACCTCACCCCCGGCGGCGCCTCCGGCCGGCGGCCGGACAGGGCATGCATAGCGTACTCCAACCTCATAAAGAGGCACGCCAAGGGCAGGCCCATAGCCCTCGGGGGGATCGAGGCGAGCCTGAGGAGGGTCGCCCATTACGACGCATGGTCGGACTCCGTCAGGAGGAGCGTCCTCTTCGACGCCAAGGCCGACATCATCACCTACGGCATGGCCGAGCTGTCGAACCTCGAGCTGGCGGAGAGGCTTAGGGACGGTGAGGGGCACGACGGCATAAGGGGGACATGCCGCATCGCGAAGGAGCCTCCCCCCGGCTTCCTGGAGATGCCGCCCTATGAGGAGTGCGCCGCCGACAAAAGGGGTTTCATAAAAGCGTTCAGGATGTTCCACGAGAACACCGACCCGGTCACGTCGAAGGGGCTCTGCCAGGGGCACGGGGACAGGTTCCTCGTGCAGGAACCGCCGTCGAGGCCACTGACCACGGAGGAGCTGGACCTCGTGCACTCGTTGGGCTACGAGCACGCCGTTCATCCGTACTGCCTGAAGGACGGGGCGGTGAGGGCCATGGACACGATCAGGAACTCCATCACCACCCACAGGGGGTGCTACGGGGAGTGCTCGTTCTGCGCCATATCCGCCCACCAGGGCCGTGCCGTGGTCTCCCGTTCGGAAGATTCGATCGTAGCGGAGGCGGAGAGGATCGCCTCGAGGCCCGGGTTCGACGGCGTCATCCGCGACGTCGGCGGGCCGACCGCGAACATGTACGGCATCGAGTGCGCGAAGAAGCTCTCGAAGGGGGCGTGCACGGACAGGCGGTGCCTCTTCCCGAGGCCGTGCCCCCGCCTGCCCATCGACCACACTCGGCAGATATCCCTTCTGGAGAGGCTCTCCCGCGTGCCGGGGGTGAGGAAGGTGGTCGTCGCCTCCGGCATAAGGCACGACATGGTGGTGTCCGACCGTGCCAAAGGCAGGGAGTACGTCGACAGGATCGTGGGGTCCCATGTGTCGGGGCAGCTGAAGGTCGCCCCGGAGCACTCCGTCCCGCACGTCCTCGAGCTGATGGGGAAGCCCGGGCCGGAGGCGCTTATAGAGTTCAAGAGGATGTTCGACGAGTCCAACGCCAGGCAGGGCAGGGACCAGTACCTCACGTACTACCTGATGGCGGCCCACCCGGGGTGCTACCAGGAGGACATGGAGGAGCTCGGCAGGTTCGCGCAGAAAGAGCTCGGGGCGGTCCCTGAGCAGGTGCAGATCTTCACCCCGACCCCATCTACGGTGTCGGCTATGATGTACCACACACGGAGGGACTACGCCGACACCAGGGACCTGAAGTCGGAGCACTCGATGCAGATGAAGCAGAGGCAGAAGGATGCCGTGACGGGGCGCGGGAGGCCGGGCGATGGGGGCAAACGACGAAAGGCTGTTTGAGGCCGTCTCCCCGGTGGCCACGGGGTGCGGGCTGGAGCTGGGGTCGGCCTCGTTCTACCGCCGCAAGGAGCTCCAGGCCTCCTGGAGGATGAACGGGGGCAAGGTGGACCTCATGGTGTCGGACTATCTGGAGGACGCCCCCGACGGAGTCATAGGGGACTTCTCCCGGGCGGTGCTCCTCACCGTCGTCAACAGGAGGCCGGTCTACGGGGGCGAGTACCTGGACTGGGTGAGGTCGGACCGGTTCATAAGCAGCAAGAGGGGGATCTACGTCAAGAGGAGCAGGAACCTCACCAGGTCGCCGGAGGGGGCCGAACGGGACATCATAGGGTCCCTGGACAGGCTCCTCGACTCCGGCCTCCTCGACCCGGGGAGCATCGACAACTCCTTCTTCTCCTGGACGAGGGCGCCGAACGTCGCGAGGGTGGGGTTCTGCTCGCCGATGATGAGGGTCGTCGGGGTCTCGTCCGCGCTCGACGCCGCCCCTGTGCCGGAGTTCGTGCTGGACTATGTGGTCTACCACGAGTCGCTCCACCTCGCGCAGGGCTACAGGCCGGGGCGGCGCCCCCATGACAAGGCGTTCAGGGACGCGGAGGGGAAGTACCCGCGGCGCGACGAGGCGGTGGCGTACCTCAGGTCCATGAGGGCGAGGCTGGAGTGAATTGATATAAAGATGACCGCCTATCCTCCCCCGTGACCGGGAAAAGCAAAGGTTTCGTGTTCGAGACAGGCACAGGAACGTTCGAGGCGGACCTCGACGAGGTGAGGCGGATGGCCGACGGCGGCGACCCCGACGGGCTGTACGCCATGGGGATGGCCTGCCTGTTCGGTATGGGCGTGGAGCAGGATGCGGAGAAGGGGTTCAGGCTGCTCGAGGCCGCAAGCGAGAAGGGGCAGCCGGCGGCGATGACGCTACTCGTGCGCATGTTCATGTCCAACAGCTACATGATGGCCACGGAGACGGCCGTGGATTACTCCAGGAAGGGCGCCGAGGCCGGGCTGAGCGACGGCCAGCTGTTCCTCGGCATCGCGTACAGGGACGGGGTGGGGGTGGATCGCGACTACAAGAGGGCGGCGGAGCTGTTCAGGGAGTCCGCCAGGCAGGGCAACGCCGAGGCGAGGAACTCCCTCGCCCACATCTACCAGGAGGGGCTGGGGGTGGACAAAGACCCGGTGAAGGCGTTCAAGCTCTACAAGAATGCCGCCTCCGCCGGGAACGTCAACGCCCAGTACCAGACCGGGGCCTGCTACGAGGCCGGCAACGGGGTCAAGACGGACCTGAAGAAAGCGGCCGAGTGGTACACCATGGCGGCCGAGCAGGGGGACTCCTTCGCGATGGAGCGCCTAGGGATACTCTACGGCCTGGTGGACCCCCCGGTCGACCCCGAGCTGTCCTTCAAGTGGTTCCTGGACGCGGCCCTCCAGGGGATGCTGGGCGCGATGTACTACGTGGGGGTGTACCACCTGGAGGGGTTCGGCGTCGATAAGGACGTGGAGGAGGGCATGAAGTGGCTGAGGCTCGCATCGTCGAGCGGGAGCGGCGAGGCGGCGGCGCTGATCTCCCACCTGGAGAAGAAGGGCGACGGGCATGCCTGACAGGGGATACGTGGATCCGGACGAGATGTACGACGCGGCGGTCGCCATCCTCAACGGGGAGGGCGGCGACCTGGGAGAGGCGGCGAGGCTGCTGGCCGAGGCGAGCGGGGACGGGCATCTCCCCTCGAAGAGGGTCCTCGGGTTCCTATATCTGGACGGCAGGGGGGTGGAGCGCGACCTCGGCAGGGCTTACGAGCTGATATCGGAGGCGGCGACGTCTCTCGACCCCCTCGCGATGTATGCGCTCGGCAGGATGTACGAGGCTGGCCTCGGGGTGGAGCAGAGCGACAAGGAGGCGCTGTACATGTTCGCGATCGCCGCCGAGATGGGCATCCCCCCTGCGAGGGAGGACGCCGAGAGGATCATGGCCAGGCTGATGGAGAGGATCGGCAGGAAGCTCAGGTCCAGGCCCATACTGAACCTCGACGTCTCAGACGAGGAGATCGAGGCAGTCTGCTGCAAGGCCATGCTCGACGCCGCCCTGAGCGGCGGGGCCAGGGTCATGGACACGTACCGTGGCCCCGAGCTCGTTTGCGAGGGCGAGGACGGTGCCGAGGCGGTCTGCTCCGCATGCCCGTTCTGCGGCAAGAGGGCCAGGAAGGTGCCCCACGACAAAATATACTGACGGCCCCCGAAATCGCGGGAAATGAAAAAAACTATATAAAGCTAACGTATATCGTTTTATAAGCTAAGGCTTTAGACATTAAACGGTGATAAAATGGATGGGAATGCAGAGATAAGGGAGCAGGTCATGCTCATGCGCGCGGTGATCGGACGCAAGGTCATGGAGATCGACGAGTTCGAGGCGAAGGCGGCGAGCCTCACCGGCGACGAGTCGGAGAAGTGTGTCGACATGATGGAGTTCCTCAGGAACGACATCCTGGGTTACAAGTCGATAATAGAGGACCTCAAGGACGGGAGCAACGACCTCACCGGGGACCTTTGGGACATCGCCTCCCTGCCGGAGGACTCGCTCCAGCTGTACACGGAGTTCTACCTCCCCAGCCTCTCGGAGGAGGACCGCGAGGAGGACACCAGGGCGATGGACATCAAGGTGAAGTACGCCCAGGACCTTGCGAGGGCGTACGTCCTTCATGTGGGCAGGATGGCCCTCACCGACCCTGGCGTGATCGACAGGATACTCGCGGACGAGAAGCTCGTGTACTCCATCGGGAGCGCGGTGCTGGACATCCCCGAGCTCCTCGAAGCGATACAGAAACAGCAGTAAACAGGGGCGTCAAGCCCCCAAACCAATTCCCCGCCCAAAGCGGGTCCCCCCCCCCC
>WRNL01000134.1 GCA_009776625.1 Methanomassiliicoccaceae archaeon
GCCATCGGGAGGCCGCCCGCGCCGCCCGCGCCGTGGACGAAGCCGCCCGTCGAGATGGTGGAGAACGCCGTGGTCACCGACTCGAAGCCCCCCACGCCCGTGGCGAAGAGGAGCGCCGCCTCGGCCGCAGAGAGCAGGGCGTAGATGGACACGAAGTTCCTGGCGGCGCTCTTGATCCTCATGGAGAAGTTGTACGTCTCCGCCCCGGCGAACTCGTTGTTCAGGAACGCCTTCCCCCCGATGCCCATCATTGGTATGAGGAACAGGAATATCAGGACGACCGCCAGCCCGCCCGCCCATTGGGTGAACGACCTCCAGAAGAGGAGGCCGTGCGGGAGGCCGGCGCCGCCCATGACGGAGGCCCCGGTGGTCGTGAGGCCGCTCACGCCCTCGAAGAGGGAGTCGATGAAGGGGAAGCCGTGGAGGCAGAACGGCACCGCGCTGACCAGGAACGCGATCAGCCATGCGGCCGACATCATCGCCATCCCGCTGGCGGGCCTCAGCGCGCCCCCGCTCTTGAACAGCAGGTACTGGAGCGAGCCCGCCGCCAGGAGGGCCGGGGACGGGAGGACGAACGCCCAGGGGTCCTCCCCGTACGCCGCGGCGATGAGCGCGGGCACGAGGAGGGTGACGCCGAGCGCGACCTCGACCCCGCCCAGCATCTTGACGGCGCCGCCCTCCCACCTGGCCAGGCCGTCCACGCGGGCATGCAGCGTCTGGAGCATGCCTCACAGCTCCGTCGGGGCGCCGCGCCCGAACAGCCTCGAGAGGCCCACCGGGTCGGCCATGTGGGTGAAGACGAGCGCCTCGTCCCCCTCCAGGAGCATGGTGTCCATGCGCGGGTAGATCATCGCCCCCCCTCTCCTGACGGCCGCGACCCTCACCCCCGCCGGCATGCCTATGTCGCCCAGGCGGGCCCCTGCGAGGGGCGAGCGCCTGCCGATCGCCGCGCTGAAGAAGAGCTCGTCCTCGCTCTCCACCGCCAGGATGGCGTTCTCGTCGAGCACCAGGTTCTTGGTGACCTCGTTGTGTATCACGCGGTGGTACCCGATGATGGACTCCACCCCCGCGTACAGGAATATCTTCTCGTACTCACGGTTGGAGTACTTCGACACTATCTTCCTGATGCCGAACCTCAGGCCCGCCATGCAGGCGAGCAGGTTGCGCTCGTCCATCGAGGACGCGGCTATCACCGCATCCGCCCTCTGGACGTTCTCCGACCTCAGCACGGACAGGTCGATGAAGTCGCCGTTCACGACGGCGACCCCCTCCAGCTCCCTCGCGGCCGCCCTGCACAGGCCCTCGTCGTCCTCGATTATCTTGACCACCCGCCTCTTGCCGCCGGCGGCGAGCCTCCTCGCCGCCTCCACCCCGACCGCGCTCGCCCCGAGCACGACGAACTCCCTCGCCTCCTTCCCCACCCCGACGATCCTGTTGAACGCGTCTATGGCCTCGGGGGAGCCGAGCACCCTTATCCGGTCCCCGGCGCGTATCTCGGCGGTCTCGTTGTCCAGTATCGCCTCCTCCCCCCTGTACACTGCGATGACGCAGCAGCCAGGCGGCTTTTCGATGTCGAGGACGACCCTGCCCACGAGGCCGCCCCCCTCGTCGACCCTGAACGTAGCCAGGTCGACCCCCATGTTGGATATGCGGTCGTACGCCACCGCGTTCTCGAGGACCGCCAGCCTCTCCATCTTCTCCGCCGTCACCAGCTCGGGCGATATCAGGAGGTCGACCCCCTCCCTCGACGTCCCGATCATGAAGTCGGGGTCCCTGAGGCACGCCACCGCCGTGATGGAGGGCTTTATGCGCTTGGCCATCAGGCATATGAACAGGTTGTGGGCGTCGTCTGGAACCGCCGATAGGACTATGTCGGCATCGACCCTTTTTATAGCAGCCTCTATGACCTTCGGGTTGCTCCCGTCCTCGTGGAGCACGGACGCGCTCAGCAGCGCCTTGGCGTTCTCCGCCTTGGACGCGTCCTTCTCGACTATCAGGACGTCGTGCACCTTGGAGAGCGCCTCCGCAGAAGTGAAGCCGACGTTGCCGGCACCGATGACCACAACCCTCATGGAATGCCCGGATAGACCCTACGCCTCATGGAGGATAAAGATTTACCGCCGGCGTCTGCGGTCACCCTCACCGTCCGCCGCCACGACCATTACCTTGTTGGATTTACGTGAGCTTGCCATAGCGGAGCCCGCTTAATCTATGTCGTTCCTACACATTGACGGTTGTCCCCCATATGCTTTCCCGCACATCGGGCCGGACCGTTCCAGCTGCGCTTTCAGGCCAGGTCTATCATCCTCATGACGGCGCCCCTCGCGCCCTCGATGACGTCGCTGCTGAGGACGACCTCCCCTGTGCCGTTCTCCAGAGAGTCGAGCACGGACTCCGGCGTGACCATCTTCATGGTCGTGCACACGGCGTGCTCGCAGAAATAGAACGCCTTCCCGGGGTTCTCCCTCTCGAGGCGGTGCCTCATGCCCACCTCGGTCAGGACGATGAACTCCCTCTTCTCGGAGGTTCCAGCGACCCTGAGCATGGACTCAGTGGACCCCACGTGGTCGGCGAGAGCCAGCACCTCCCCCCTGCACTCGGGGTGGGCCATGACGAAGGCGTCGGGGTGCTTTCCTTTGAGCGCCCTCGCCTGGGAGGCGGTGATCCCGTGGTGCACGGGGCAGAACCCGTCCCAGGCCGCGATGGGGACGCCGGTCGCCGCCGCTGCGTATGCGCCCAGGTTGGCGTCGGGCACCAGGAGCGCCTCCCTCCCCCTGACGGATTCCACGACCTTGACGACGTTGGAGGAGGTGCAACAGACGTCCATCTCCTTCTTCGCCTCGGCCGTGCTGTTCACGTACCCTATGATCACGCAGCCGGGGTGCGCCCTCCTGTACTCCCTGAGCTGCTCCCCGGTGCACATGGCCGCCATGGCGCAGCGGGCGTCCGGCTCCGGCACCAGGACGGTCTTGCCGGGGCTGAGTATCTTCGCCGTCTCCCCCATGAACGTCACGCCGCAGAACACGATGAGGTCGGCGCCCGTCCTCGCGGCCTCCACCGAGAGCCCGAGGGAGTCCCCGACGAGGTCCGCCAGGGCCTGCACCTCGCCCGTGGTGTAGTTGTGGGCGAGTATGACCGCGTTCTTCTCCTTCTTCAGCTGCCGTATCCTGTCCTCGACGGAGACCATGCCCTGGTGTAACCCGCACATCCTTTAAATCTTGTGTACGTTACAATGCGCATATGACGGAGAACAGGGAGGCGCTCGCGGCGAGGAAGTTCAGGTGCTCCACGAGGGAGCGGGCCATGTTCGAGGCCGGGGTCAAGATGGGCACGATATACCACCAGTTCGTGGGGGTGCCCATCGACCAGGACAGCGCCGACGCGCTGGAGGACGCCATAGAGAAGGGCGTGCTGGTGCAGCCCTACGTGGAGAGCGTGAAGGTCAGGATAGACAGGGGGGCGTTCGGCCCGAAGAGGGACGAGTACTCCTACAGGTCGCTGTCCGGCGAGATGCTGGAGGTCGTCCTGGTGATAAGGATCGACGACGTGTGGGTGAAAGCGGAGATGAGGCACGACCTCGAGCTGAAGTACCCCCTCATGTACATCTCGGACACAGGCCAGGGCTGGCCGGAGGGCCGCTGACGCCGCCCGGCCCCGGTGTGGCACAGGGGGAGGGGCGGCGTGCCGCGAAGGAGGAACGGTTCATGGAAGAGAAGAAGAGATGCGATTGGGCGGGGGGCCACCCGGAGTACGTGGCGTACCACGACGGCGAATGGGGGCGGCCGGTGCACGACGACGCCCGGCTGTTCGAGATGCTGACGCTGGAATGCATGCAGGCGGGGCTCTCGTGGATCACGGTGCTCAGGAAGAGGGAGGCGTTCAGGGAGGCGTTCGACGGGTTCGACCCCCGGAAGGTGGCCCTCTACGACGAAAAGAAGATACAGGCGCTCATGGAGGACAAGGGGATCATAAGGAACCGCCTGAAGATCGAGTCGGCCGTGAACAATGCCAGGATGTTCCTGGAGGTGGCGGAAAGGCATGGGAGCTTCGACGAGATGATCTGGGCGTACGCCGGCGGCACGCCCGTCGCGGGCCGCTGGGAGAGCGTGCGCGACATACCGGCCACGACCCCGCTCTCCGACAGGATAAGCAAGGACCTGAAAAGGATGGGCTTCAGGTTCGTCGGCTCCACCGTGGTGTACTCGTTCATGCAGGCCGTGGGCATGGTCAACGACCATGTGGAGGGGTGCTTCGTGTGCGAAGAGCTGGCGGAGGGCGGCCACCGGCTGTCGGCGCCTCGGGGTTGACGCGAGGGCGGCGTCAGCCGCCGCAGGCACCACGGGCGCCTTTTCAGTGAAGGC
>WRNL01000135.1 GCA_009776625.1 Methanomassiliicoccaceae archaeon
GGGGGGGGGGTGGCGTTTCTGGAAGAGGAAAAGAAGGACGAGGGGGGTTGGCGGACACCGAATGGGATCGCATCCCCACAAGGCATAGGGAGAGCCTGTTGATGGCGTGCGCAGTATCAGTCCTTGAGGCAGCCGATGGGCACCACGAGCACGCCGTCGCCGCGCTCGTACGCTAAGCCCTCTGCGGTCAGGACCATGAGGAACGAGGGCGCCCGCATGTTCCCTGTATCTATGTTGTCCCTCAGTTTTTTAAGGTTCCCTGCGCCCTTCTCAATCTCCTTTGGGCCGAGTTTCACTTCGATCGCGCCCCATCTCCCGTCCCTCAGATGCACGATGGCGTCCGCCTCGAGGCCGTTGCGGTCGCGGTAGTGGAAAACATCGCCGTCCAGCACCTGTGAGTAGACCCTGAGGTCCCTTACGCACAGGGACTCGAAGAGGAGCCCGAACGTGTTCAGGTCGTCCATAAGGTCCTCCGGGGACGCCCGCATGACGGCAGTAGCGATGGACGGGTCGACGAAATGCCTTTTTGGGGATGCCGCGATAGACGTCTGGGAGCGCAACGAGGGGTTCCACGCCAGGACATCCTCGACGACGAACACGCCCCTAAGCGAGTTTATGTAGGACGATATGGTCTTTTCTGATACGAGGTCGTCGCCCATCATATCTTTCCTTATCGTCGACATCTTTGCAGATGTGGATATGTTCCTTGACAGCGACCTCATGACCTCGCGCACCACCGCAGGGGACTTACGCGCCCCGTCCGCTTTCGACAGGTCTGTGTTTATTATCGCCTCCACATAGCTCCGGGTCTCCCTTACATACTGTTTCTCCGTGGCTCCGATCAGGCTCGGCCATCCCCCCCTCACCAGGGCGGCGGAGAGCATCTCCAGAGTGAGTCCGGCGAACCCGTCGATTTCTTCTCTTCGATCGAATAGCGCTTGCAAGGACACGGACCCATCTGACTCGCCCGATTCGAAAAGGCTCATCGGCCTCATGGTGATCCTCGATATCCTCCCCGCGCCGGAATGGCGGGCTGGATCGTCGGTCGGTGCCGCCGAACCCGTGAGGATGAACTGGCCTGGTTTCCCCCTCTCGTCAACGGCGAATTTTACAGCATCCCATAGGATCGGGGCGGTCTGCCATTCGTCTATCAGCCTGGGCGTGTCCCCCACTAAGAGGCGGGAGGGCCTTATCTCGGCAGTTGCCGTGTGCTTCCTCATGTTGTCAGGGTCGCGCATGTACACTGCGCTAGCCGCTTTCCTCTCCGCAGTGCGCGTCTTTCCACACCATTTCACGCCCTCAATTAACACCGCTCCAGAAGACTCCAACACCTCGCCGAGATAGGAGTCTATCACCCTTGGTACATAAGAGCCGTTCATATTATCTGGATATGGATACCATATATTATTNACTTCCGATTTTTGCAATGTTTCACTTCCGATTTTTGCAATGTTTCACTTCCGATTTTTGCAATGTTTCACTTCCGATTTTTGCAATGTTTCACTTCCGTGTTTTGCAGAAACCGTTGCGCTCAGCAATGAAAGGCGAAATGGTCGGAGTCCATTCCCGGGGGATTGTGGAAAAGAGGCCCCCCTTGCCTTGGACGCAGGTCTCGTGCGGCGATGCAAATCCAATTATAATATCAAAGGAATCAGGGTCCCATGATAATCGTCGGGGGATCGTCTTCCAGGGATCTGGCGAAGGAGCTGTCGAACACAATCGGGTGCGCGTACGTGCAGGCGGCGACCACGAGGTTCCCTGACGGCGAATGCTACACCAGGATAGACACGGAGTCCCTCGAGGGCGACGTGGTGATAGTGCAGAACACATACCCGGACTCCAACCTGATCGAGATGTTCCTCCTGCAGGACGCGGTGAAGAAGATGGGCGCGGAGAGGGTGACCCTGGTAATCCCCTACTTCGGGTACGCCAGGCAGGACAGGGTTTTCAAGCCCGGGGAGCCGGAGAGCGCCAAGGTGATGATCAACCACCTGGGCATGATGTGCGACCGCGTGTTCACCATCGACATCCACAAGGAGTCCGTGCTGGACTACTTCAGGTGCCCGCACAGGGACCTCAAGGCGGCGGCCGCGATCGCGGAGCACTTCAGGGGCAGGGGCATAGACATGGTTCTGTCGCCGGACCTGGGGGCGAAGGACAGGGCCAGGGACGTCGGCGAGAGGATGGGGGTCCCGCACGGCTACCTCGACAAGGAGCGCCTCTCCGGGACGGACGTGAGGATCTCCTCGGAGCAGGTCGGCCTCATAGAATGCAGGGGCAAGAACATCCTGATAGTAGACGACATGATATCCACCGGCGGCACAATAGTCGCCGCGAAGCAGGCGCTGAAGGGGGCGGGCGCCAAGAGCGTGTCCGTCGCCTGCACGCACGGCCTGTTCGTCAACAACGCGTTGGAGAGGCTCACCGGCAACGCCCTGGAGGCCGTCCTCTGCTGCAACACCCTCGAGAACGAGGTGTCACACATATCAGTCGCCGGCATGATAGCCGACGCGCTCAGAGAGAGCTGGTGAGCCGCTTGGAGAAGGACGACAACTTCGGCGACTGGTACCTGGACATCGTGGAGAGGGCGGGCCTCTCGGACAAGAGGTACCCGATAAAGGGGATGAACGTCTGGACCCCCTACGGCTGGAAGGCCATGAGCAACATCGACCGCTTCATCAGGCAGGAGCTGGATGCGACCCAGCACGACGAGGTCTGCTTCCCCCTGATGATCCCGGAGACCGAGTTCAAGAAGGAGAAGGATCACATCAAGGGGTTCGACTCCGAGGTCTACTGGGTGACCCACGCGGGGCTGAACGAGCTCGACGTGAGGCTGGTGCTGCGCCCGACCTCGGAGACGGCCATGTACCCCATGTTCGCCCTCTGGGTCAGGTCGCACCAGGATCTCCCGCTGAAAGTCTACCAGATCGTGAACGTGTTCCGCTACGAGACGAAGCAGACGAGGGCGTTCATGAGGGTGAGGGAGATACACTTCTTCGAGTCCCACACCTGCCACGCGACCGAGGAGGACGCGCAGGGGCAGATAGACGAGGACGCGGAGATGCTCTCGCGGATCGCAGGTAAGCTGTGCCTGCCGTACTTCCTGTCGGTCAGGACGGAATGGGACAAGTTCCCAGGAGCGCACTACACCGTCGGGATAGACACCGTCATGCCGAACGGGAAGACGCTGCAGATCGGCTCGATGCACCATTACCGCACTAACTTCTCCGAGCCGTACGAGATAACCTATGAGGACGAGAACAGCGAGCACAGGCACGTCCACCAGACCACCTACGGCATGAGCGAGAGGCTCCTGGGGGCCGTCATCGGCGCCCATTCGGACGACAAGGGGCTGATAATGCCCCCCGACATAGCGCCTTTCCAAGTGGTCATAATCCCTATATTCTCCAAGGACAACAGCGCCGTGGTGCTGGAGGCGGCGAGGTTGCTCGCGGCCGACCTCTCCGGCCAGGGCATAAGGGCCAAGCTCGACGACAGGGACGCGAGGCCCGGCAGCAAGTACTACGACTGGGAGATCAGAGGCGTGCCGCTGAGGCTGGAGATCGGTGGCAGGGACATAGAGAAGAACGTCGTCGCGTTCGCCAGGAGGGACACCGGGGAGAAGGGGCAGATCGAGAGGGGGAGCGTCGGCGAGGGCGTGAGGCTCATCCTCGGGATGATCTCGTCGTCGCTCATGGAGAGGGCGAGGGCGTCGCAGGAGTCCAAGCTGCAGGATGTCGCCTCCCTCGACGGCATCCCCGAGGGCAGGGTCGTGAGGTTCGGGTGGTGCGGCTGCGAGGAGTGCGGCCACAGGTTCGAGGACACGCAAGACATGAAGATCCTCGGCACCCCGTACCCGGCGGAGAAAGGGTACTCGGGCAAGTGCATAGTCTGCGGCAAGGAAGCCGCGCAGCCTGTGCTGGCCGCACGCACGATGTGATCGCATGACGTTCTCGGAAGGTGAGACGGTGTACCTCGCGGACGGGTCCGGGAAAAGGGTCTGGCTTAGGGTGTCCTACGAGATGCTGAAGGTGGCGTCGCTGGGGACGGTGGACGGGTCGAGGTTCAAGGATCTGGACGACGGGTCGCGCATCAGCATCGTCGGGAAGGAGTACGTGGTGTTCAGGCCCGGCGCCATGGAGCTGATGGAGTCCCTGGAGAGGGGGGCGCAGATAATAACCCCGAAGGACGCGGCGACGATCCTGTTCAACTGTTGCATAAAGTCCGGCGACACCGTCCTGGAGGTCGGGGCCGGGTCAGGCGGGCTGACCACCGCCCTCCTGAGCGCGGTGGCGCCCGCCGGGAGCGTCCACACGCTTGAGCTCAAGGAGGATAACGCG
>WRNL01000136.1 GCA_009776625.1 Methanomassiliicoccaceae archaeon
GCCGGCATGAAGGTCTCCGACCTCAACGAGGTCATCGGGAAGGTCCTCTCGAAGTACGAGAAGGGCTTCGTCAGCCCGCCGCTGGGCAAGACGTTCCGCGAGTGCTACGACGTGAGGACCGTCAAGCCCACCGCAGAGTACCTCGACGTCTACGCCGGCGCGGTCAAGACCCTCAGGGAATGCGGGCTCGACATCAAACATTAAACAAAAACGGCCGCGGCGTCCGCCGCGGCCCCCCTCTTTTTCTATGCTGGCTCACGTCTGGGTACGCCCCCTGTGAAACGCGGATTCCTTGGGCTTAAAACCATAGTATTTTAATATGATGGTCGCTGGGTGTAAAGCTTTTAATACCGTACTCCCATGCGATAGCATATGGTTGCACCCAGGGCGCTCGACATCTATGAATCGTTCGACAGGTTCGCTTCAGGGAAGAAGGTCAGGGAGGACACTTGGGACTACGTCACCGTCCCCACGAACGCCCTGGCTATGAAGGAGAAGTACGGCATCGACTTCGACGACAAGATAATACCGGAGGACGAGGACCTGGCGGACAGGCTGTTCCACGCGGGCGTGGAGATGCTCGCCTGCACCGGCTTCTACAACACCAACCTCGGGAGGGCGCTGTCGATCTCCGAGGAGGAGATATACGAGGGGCTGAAGAAGGCCCCGAGGAAGATCAAGATGGGCAGGGGCAACGAGAGGATCACCTGCAAGGCGAGGAGGGGCAACTCGAGGAGGAAGCCCATAATCCAGGGGGGGCCCACAGGGGCGCCCGTCTCCGAGGAGATATTCCCCAACATGATGCAGAGCTACGCCCAGGAGACCGCCGTGGACACCCTGGTGAGCGGCATACTCAACACAGTGAGCGGGAGGCCGTCGACCACCAACACGCCCTGGGAGATAAAGGCCACCCTGGCCGAGATAAGGTACGTCAGGGAGGCATGCAGCATGGCGGGTCGGCCGGGGATGGGCATATAGGGCCCCGAGACCCCGCTGTCGGCGGCCGGGAGGCTGTCCTCCGACCTCACGGAGTACGGCCTGAAGTACTACGACGCCCACGAGGTGTCGCAGCTCAACGAGCTCAAGATAGACAACGCCGGCATGACCATGATCGCCGGGTGGGCGACCGCCGCCAGCATAATCATGATGGAGCAGATGCCCATATTCGGGGGGTACTCGGGCGGCGTGGAGGAGACCGCCATATGCGACGTGGCCACGATGCTGGCGTCCTTCGCGCTCTTCGACTGCGACATACACCTGGACGGGCCGATCCACATAAGGTGGGGCACGACCACCACGAGGGAGACGCTCCAGATAGCCGCGCACGCGGCGGTCGCCCTCGACAGGAACACCGACCTGCTCCTGGCAAACCAGTACTACACGCTGGCGGGGCCCTGCACCGAGATGTGCCTCCTCGAGGTGGCGGCCCAGGCCATAGCCGACACCGCCTCCGGCAGGGAGCTCATATCCGGCTCGGCCTCCTCGAAGGGGGTCGTCAAGGACAAGACCACCGGCATGGAGGCCCGCATGATGGGCGAGGCCGCCGCCGCGGCGGCGGGGATGGAGATACCCACGGTCAACAACATACTGGACAACATCGTCGCGTCATACAAGGACAACTACCCCAAGCCGCCCCCCGGCAAGAGGTTCCAGGAGTGCTACGACGTGAAGGAGATAAGGCCGACCGACGAGTACCTCGACGTGTACGACAGGGCGCTGAGGACGCTCTCCAAGTGCGGGATCGACATCTGAGGCATGGACATGACGGAACACTGCATAGCGCTGGACATCGGCACCAGCGGGCTCAGGGCGCAGCTCCTCGAGAGGGGGAGCGGCAGGACGGTCGCCACCTCCATAACGGCACGCCACCCCATCCCCGGGATGAACGTCATAGACCACGTCAACTTCGCCATGACCTCCGGCGCCGACGTGGCCAACGGGCTCATCATCAGGGCGGTCAACTCGCTCTTCGCGTCCTTCGGCGCGGACCTCTCGGGGGTGAGGGAGGTGGCGGTGTGCGGCAACCCGTTCCAGCTGTCGCTTTTCCAGAACATAGAGATCAGGGACCTGGCGTACGCGGGCAAGAACATGCTCGAGTCGCTGGGCGTGGTGTCCCCCCCGAGGGACGGGGACGTGGTCAAGGCGTCCGACCTGGGGATAGAGGGGATGCCGGACGCGGTCGTCATTATACCGCCGGCGGTCACCCACGAGATAGGCGCCGACGCGATCGCGATGCTCCTGGTCACCGACGTCCTCGGCTCGGAGGAGCCCTGCATAGTCGTCGACTACGGGACCAACGCGGAGATGGCGCTCATCGTCGGCGGCAAGGTCTACACCGGCTCGGCGGCGGCGGGGCCGGCGCTGGAGGGCCAGCAGATAGAGAGGGGGATGCTCGCGTCCCCCGGCGCGGTGGCCGACGTGGACATCAGGGCCGGGGGGTGGGAGTGCACGGTCCTCGACGGCTCCATGAAGGACAGCCGCGGCGACACGGTGGACCCGCTGACGGGGAAGGCCGCGGAGGAGGGCGAGATGCACGGCAAGGCGAAGGGCATAACCGGGACCGGGGTCGTCGCGGCTATATGCTGCGGCATCGAGTCCGGGCTGGTGACGCCCCCCAACATACTGACCCCTGACGGGGCGCTGCACCTGCAGGACGGGATTAACATATACTCGAGGGACATCGACGAGGCCGGCAAGGCGATAGGCGCGCTCAGGGCGGGTTTCCTCACCCTGCTGCTCGAGGCCGGGATCTGGACGGGCGACGTCAAGCTGGCGTACATGTCCGGGGCCTCCGGCCTGTACGTCGACGCCAGGAAGGCCCTCAGCATAGGGATGGTCGTGCCCGGAGCGGAGAGGATAGTCCAGTTCGGGAACACCTCGATAGAGCTGGCGAGGAGGCTGGCCACAGGGAAGGTCAGCCTCGACAGCCTGAGGGAGTTCGCGAAGCGGCTCAGGGCGACGCACTGCATGTTCGCGACCGCGAAGGCGTTCAAGGACATCTACTCCATTGAGTACTCGCTGTGGTCCCAGGGCATGCCGGCGTCCGAGTACAACAACATGATGGACGTCTACGACCTGCCGCACATACCGGATCCCCTGCCGGACCCCGAGGTGAGGAGGATGTCGGCGACCGACCTCCCGGACACCGAGGGCAGGACGGTCAGGATCCTCGATGACGCGGGGACGGTGCTGACGGGCCCCGTGGAAGGGTGCACCATGTGCGGGGCCTGCGTCGAGGAGTGCCCGGAGGACGCAATCTCCATAACGGGCGAGGGCGGGGCGGCCATAGGGAGCATACGCTCCGACCGTTGCGCCGGCACCGCCTGCAGGAGATGCGAGAGGGCATGCCCAGAGAGCGTGCTGAGGATAACGCCCTTCACGATGGCCGGCCTCTGAGCCGGGCCAATCGGGCGGTCAGATCTGTTTTCGTGAATACGTAGAGAACTCCAGCTATGACTCCAGCGCCCTCGCCGTGTACCTCAGAAGGGATAGTAGCGAGTGGGCGAACCAGAGGCCGCTGGCAATACAGGTGCGGAAGGAGCCGGCCCACGAGTGGGACGACTGTGGCGTGAGAAAGGGGAGGGAGAAGTTATCCTGACTGGGTTCAAGATCCAGTTGAGTCCCCTCGGATATGAGGGGAAGCCCAGGATAGCGCAAGACAAGGCTGGCGAGGTGGACCGTTAGATAGCCCATAGACCGCACACACGACACATGTTGAATTAAAGACGCATGATTATATACGGCAAACGAGTTCCTGTGCTATGACGACGATCAACGCCTCGGAGACAAGAGCCACCCTATCCGAGCTGATCGAGGGCGCGATCGATGAGCCGATGAGGATAACATCTGACAAGGGTACAGTCGTGATGGTATCCGAGGAGGAATGGGAAGGACTTGTAGAGACGTTGTACCTTTTGGGGGTTCCAGGGCTGTTAGAGGACATCAGGGAGGGGCGCGACACGCCGATGTCTGAGTTGATCCGGGTGAGAAGCAGTGACCTATGACGTGTTCTTCACCCGCAAGGCTGAGGAGGATCTAAAGGAGCTCACAAGACAGGGACACAGAGAGAGAATTAAGGCTTTGGTGGAAATTTTAGAGAACGACCCCTTTCAAAGTCCACCGAGGTATAAGTGTCTCACTGGGGAGATGAAGGGCATGTTCTCCCGCCGCATAAACAAAGAGCACAGATTAGTGTACGAGGTAATGCCCTCGGAAGACGGCATTTCCGAGGGTATCGTGAAGGTACACAGGCTGAGGTCACATTACAAGGGGGTGGTCCCTCTGTTCCTTTCCATCGGACTGTGATGGGGGGGG
>WRNL01000137.1 GCA_009776625.1 Methanomassiliicoccaceae archaeon
ATGTTAGCGACGGTGAAGAGGGAATCTTATCTCAAAAGGATACGGCCGTTCTATGACTCCGACTTGATAAAGGTCATAACGGGGCTGAGGAGGAGCGGGAAGACCGTTATACTTGACCAGATCAGGGACGAGATCATCAGGTCGGGAGTCCCCGCGGACCATATAGTCTATCTGAACTTCGAGGACATGGACAACGCCCACCTGCGGGCGGGGGCCGCCCTGAACGAGTTCTCAAAAAAATACAGGGACGGCACGAGGCACTATTTCCTGTTCGATGAGATCCAAAGGGTCAGTGGCTTCGAGGAGGCTGTGAACTCCATGCGAGCGACAATGGACTGCAGCATATTCGTGACCGGCTCCAACAGCAAGCTACTGTCGGGGGATCTGGCGACCGTTCTCACAGGGAGGACGGTCAGCTTCACTGTCATGCCGTTCACTTTCAGGGAGGTGACGGAGTGCCGCAGGGCCAACGGGATGGAGGCGAAGGACTTTTCCGAATACCTCAAATGGGGAGGGATGCCCCAGAGATTGCAACAGGGCGACGACGCCTCCGTGAGGACGTACCTCGACTCCGTCTACAAAGACATCCTTTACACGGATGTGGTCTCGAGGTCGAATGCCAGGGACGCTGACCTCTTGACCAGGGTGGCCGATTTCCTCATGGACAACTCGGGGAAGGTGTTCTCCGTGTCCAGCATCGTCGACTATATCGAGGGGAGGGACAGGAGGGGGGTGTCGACTGAGACGGTGTACAACTATGTCAGGCACATCACGTCATCCATGTTGGTGAGCGGCCTGGAGAGGTTCGACATCAAAGGAAAGATGTTCCTCTCCTCCCTCCGGAAGTACTATGTCGCTGATCCCGGGCTGGTCAGCATACACAGGTCAGACGGCAGCATCGATGTCGGGGCGAGGATCGAGACGGTCGTGCACAATGAGCTCATAGCAAGGAACTACTCCCTCGGCACAGGCAAGGTGGGGGACAAAGAAGTCGACTTCGTTGCGGAGAAGGACGGGAAGAGATCCTACTTCCAAGTGTGCTACCTCATGGGGGACGAGAGGGCCAGGGACAGGGAGTTCTCGGCTCTGGAGGCCATCGATGACAACCATCCGAAGTTCGTCATCTCCATGGACCAGATAGACATGTCAAGGAACGGCATAGAGCACCTCAGGCTGGTGGAGGACTTCCTGCTCTCGGACAGGTTCTGACATGCGCCGGCGAGCAGCACTTGCCGCAGGGGCCCTCGGCATCAGATGCCTCTGCAGATGAGAAAGGGATCAGTGACAGTAGGCCCCACTCATTCTCTCAGTCTACTTGGTCTGGCAGTACGCCATCAGGGGAATCGCGCTCCCTCTGGCCCTGCTCATCCCCCGTTCTCCCCATCAGGGCGTTGATCCTCTTGCAGTAGTCCGCAAACTTATCGCCGATCGGCTCCCCGTTTGCAAAGGATGCGTACATGGCGACCCTCATCTCCTTCTTCAGGTCGTCCATCTCGCTGTTGTCCCTGACCCCGTCATCGCCGGGTCCGGCCGCCTCCGGCTCATCCGTTCCGTCCGGGGTGTCCATCTCCGCGCCCTCACTCCACGAGCCTGTGGTACTTGTACGCCGGCTCCCCCTCGTTGAAACAGTACTTTATGGTGGTGAAGTTCTTCTTCAGGGCCTTGACGTCCTCCCTCACCTTCTTCGGGTCCTCTTTCTTCTTGACCACACGGGCGACGAGCTCGGCGACCTCTCTCATCTCGCTCTCCCTCATGCCCGTCCTCGTCAGCTCCTGGGTGCCGAACCTGAGGCCCGACGGCCTCACGGAGCTGGTGTCGTTCGGGAGCATGTTCTTGTTGCAGATGATGTTGGCGTCCTCGAGCAGCTGGGCGCAGTCCTTCCCGCCGCCGAAGGCGGACACGTCGAGGGCGACCGCATGGGACCTCGTGAAGCCTAGGTCTGGGCAGAGGACGGGGATCCCCAGCTCGTAGAGCGCCTCCCCCAGCGCCCTGGCGTTCCTGCACGTCTGCGCGGCGTAGTCCTTCGCGAAGACCTCCATCTCGGCGAGCGTTATAGCCAGCGCGGCCATCGCATGGAGGTGGTGGCTCGACGTGACGCCGGGGAACACGGCCTTCTGCAGCTTCTTCTCCTCCTCGTCGGTGAGGTTGGCGCCGAGTATCATGCCGTGGTTGGGCCCCGGGAACGTCTTGTGCGTCGAGGCGGAGACGATGTTGACGCCGTCCTCGAAGGGCTTGTGGAACTGCCCCCCCGCTATGAGGCCGAGGACGTGCGCGCAGTCCTCCCAGACCAGGCAGTCTATCTCGGTGAAAGTGTCGTTGAGCTCCTTTATCGGGGGCGGGAACAGGAACACCGACAGGCCGAACTGGGCGATCTTCGGCCTCTCCTTCTTGAGTAGCTTGATCGTGCCGTCCACGTCGAGGTTCATGTCCTCCGTGTTGAACGGGTAGTTGATAGAGCGGACGCCCCTCTGCCCGAACGCGCCGAACTCGCACGTCGAGATGTGGGCGCCCTGCGCCAGGGCGCAGGTCGTTATCGGGTCGCCTGGGTTGGCGAACGCGAAGAGGACCGCCATGTTGGCGACCGTCCCTGAGACGGGTCTCACGTCGGCGAACCCCGCCTCGAATATCTTCTTCGCGAGCTCCGTGGCCTTGGTCTCCACCTGGTCGACGTAGATGTTCCCCTGGTAGTACCTCTTCCCCGGGAGCCCCTCTGCGTACCTGTCGGCGAAGTCGGATATGAGTATCTCCTTCGCCAGAGGGCTCATGAGGTTCTCGGATGCGATCATGGGGATGCATTCCTCGAACCACTTGTTGTGCTCCATTACCTTCTCTCTGATGAAACGGCCGTTGTCTGTCATCATGTTTATCTGCCACCCCAACGCGGCGCAGATAAAAATAGTTGTCCTGGCGACGGCAAGTTGGCAAGGGAACGCCCGGCGGGGCCGGGCGGTAAAAAAGGGGGCGGGCCGAGGCCCGCCGTGAAGGGTGTTTCAGGGGTGCCTCTCCAGGTATATGTCGCCGACGACCTCCTTGCCCGGAACGGCGTACCTGCCCCTCTCGTCCGGCCGCAGGGGCCTCCACACGCCGTCCTCCCAGATGCGGTAGGACGCCGCTCCGGCGTAACCGTCGCTCATGTAGAAGCGGTACGCGGACCCATGCACGGCCTTATCCTTGCCCACGACAGACCATGCGCCCAGCACATGGACGTCGTAGCGCCTCCTGTAAAAGATGACGAACCACAGGAGGATGCCTATGAGGAGCAGCAGCAGGACCAGCCACAGCACGCACCACGGCACGCCGCCCTCCTCCTCGAAGTACAGGTCGAGGTGCAGTGACGACACAACGTCGTCGAAGCGCACCTCGGGGTCTGTCATCACCGCTGGCGTCTCCCACTTGACGAAACGGTGCCCGTCGCCCGCGACCGCCCTGACCGATACGTCCGCATGCTCCGGCAGGGCGACCGCCGTCCCGTACACGGCGAAGCCGCCCCCGCCGATGCTGTACTCCGCACGCCCCACGCCCTGCACGACCTCGACCGTCAGGAATATGCCCTCGCCGTCCGCCATGCTCCTGACCTCGATGGAATGGTTCATGGCCACTTTGCGGAAGGTGTAGCTCCCCGTGTCCATCTGCGACTGGGGGATGGGCGCACCGTCCACAAGCACCGCCGACAGGTGGCGCCCCGCCGATGCTGAGAAATGGAACGTCGCGTCATCCCCCTTGGCGACTGACACGACGCCCTCTGGGGATATGGCCGACCCGGAGTCGGACCATGCAGTGATCTTGTAGTGGCTTGTGGGGGCCGCCGTGGAGAACACGGCGTGGATGACGTTCGCCCCGCTCGCCAGCTCGTTGTACGTCACAGTAAGGACCCCGTTCAACGCGTCGTCCGTCCGGTCGTACACGGTGCCGTCGCCTGCCGTCAGCGTCACAGAGTCCAACCACCATCCTGGCGATGGCAGTGTCACGAAGTCGGTCACGGCGTCGCCCACGCTCAGCGTGACCTGGTTCAACGGGCCGCTGGGGGAGTCGGCGTAGAAATCCCCGTTGCCTGAGGAGGTCACATCCAAGACGAGGTCGGTAGTCTTCGGCAAGGACATGACGATCACGGCGTACCCTTCCACCGGGATCCCCCCGGCGAGCGCCGCGAGGGGCAGGGATACGCTGAGGCCGGAAGGCGACCTCGCGGGGACGACGACGCCCGTATCGCCGACCGCCGCCCCGTCGGCGGCCAGCGGCTGTGCGGCCACGACCCACTCGTAACCGTCGGGGTCGCCGATGCCGGGCGGGG
>WRNL01000138.1 GCA_009776625.1 Methanomassiliicoccaceae archaeon
GGGGGAGGGCATAGCCGACAACCTCTCCGAGAAGGCCGACGCGGACGGCTTCAGGCTGCCCACCGAGGTGGAGTGGGAGTACGCCGCCAGGGGCGGGGGCGAGGCCCTCGGCTCCCCCGCGTGGATGAACAAGTACGCCGGGACCAACGACGAGAAGCAGCTGGGCGACTTCGCATGGTTCATGTCCAACTCCGGGCAGGCCACCCACCCAATCGGCGAGAAGCCGGCCAACGGGGCCGGCCTCAGGGACATGACCGGCAACGTCTGGGAGTGGTGCCTCAACATCTACGAGAACAAGCGCCGGGCGTACAGGGGCGGGAGCTGGAAGACCAGCGCCTCCGACAGCACCGTGTCCTATAGGAACTCCAGCACCCCGTACATGAGGAGCGACGAGGTGGGGATCCGCCTGACGTCCCTCTGACAGCCACGCCCATCGGGGGGCCGGGGGCCCCCTCTCACTCTTTTATGAGGAAGTACCTCATCCACTCGCGGAACTCGTCCTGTGCCGAGAGGCACGTGTCCATCAGGTACCTCTTGTCGTTCGTCCACTCCTTAAGCCCGCGGTAGTAGTGCCAACGCGACCCTTCGCCTATCACGAAGGGTACAATGTTGTTAGCCAGGCACTCTTTTAGCATGATCAGCCGCCCGACGCGCCCGTTGCCGTCCTGGAAGGGGTGTATCCTCTCGAACTCCCAGTGGAACCCCACCACGGCCTCGAGCGTCTTCTCCTTGGAATGGTATCCCTCGATCAGCCTCTTCATCCTCTCCCCGACCTCGGCGGGCGGGCAGGTGGCCTCCCCTCCGACCTCGTTGGGCCTCAGCTTGTAGCCGCCCACCCTGAACCATGTTATCGAGCTGTCGCTGGTGCCGCTTTTGAGCATGAGGTGGAGGGTCTTCACCATGTCCTCCGTGAGGGCTTTCTTCGCATTGTCTATCACATAGTCTATGCACCGGAAGTGGTTCACCGTCTCGACGATGTCGTCCACGTCGACAGAGTCTGCCGTGCCTATCGTGTTCGTCTCGAATATGCGGCGCGTCTGGTCCTCGGTGAGCCTGCTTCCCTCTATGTGGTTCGAGCTGTAGGTGAGGCTCACCTGCAGCTTGTGGTAGATCCCTCCCCTGACCTTGCCGTCCTTCTCCTCCTTCAGGGTGTTCAGGAGGTCGTTGTCGCTGAACCTCCTCGCGTTCTTCCTCTCCGGGGGTAGCGCGTCCTCGGGGATGTTCCACGTCTTGCCTGTCAGGAACGCCCCCTCTACCCTCCCTTCCGAGCAGCGTTTCCTGACCGCCCTGTCGGTGACCCCCCACCTCCTTGCCGTCTCGGCGACCGAGTTGTATCTCATCGGCACATGCATGTTGTGTATGTATAATTATGTTCCTATATCGGAACAAAATAATTTTTTATTCTGATTATTCTGCTTTATTATTCCTATATAGGAATGAAATTGTCTGAATTATTAAGTAATATTTTTTTTGTTCCGATATGTCTTGAACAATGCGATGCCCGCGAACGGTTCTTTTTTCAGCCATGCCTTGGCTTTATGAGGGCAGTTCGGTGCCCGCTCCGCCGACAGGGGCTGTTCTGCAGGCAGAGCGAGCAGGGATTGCCATATGGCTCCCTGCTTTTACGGATCCAGATAGATATGAGAAGGGGCTGGACAGAAAATGTTGGAAGAGCCGGGTCGCCCCGGCGGTTTGTGTTTATTTGAGGGTGCAGAGGGCGTCGACCGCCCAGCAGCCCTGGCCCTTCTTCCCTACGATGACGGGGTTGATCTCCAGCTCGAAGACCTCCGGGTTCTCCACGGCGACGGTCACGATCCTCCTTATCATGTCCTTCATGGCGTCGACGTCGGCGACCGGGAGGCCCCTCGCCCCCGCCAGGAGCTTGTACGCCTTGGTGGATGTGATCATCTTGTCGAGCTGCTGCTCGCTCATGGGGACGTGCGCCTGCGATATCTCCGCCAGGATCTCCACGTAGATGCCGCCGAGCCCGAAGGACACGATGGGACCGAACTGCTCGTCCCTTATCATCGATAGTATGACCTCCTGCCCGAATACCATCTGCTGTATGGACACGCCGTCGAGCCTCGCCGCCGGCTTCGCCGCTTTGCAACTGGCCATTATCTTGTCGAACGCGGCCCTCGCCGCATCGGCGTCCTTCACGCCCACCACGACCCCGCCCACGTCCGTCTTGTGGGCGATGTCCGGGGACAGTATCTTCATGACGACCGGGTACCCTATCCTGTCGCACTCCTTCACGGCCTCGTCCGCGCTCCTTACGGTGGCCTCCCCGGGGGTCGGCATGCCGTAGGCGGCGAAGATCGCCTTCCCCTCGGCCTCGGTGAGGGCCTTCCTGCCCTCGCCCTTCGCGGCGGCTATTATCCTCTGGGCCTCCGCCTTCCCCGAGACGGCCGGCTGTATCATCGGGTCGTGCCTCTCCTGGCTCCTCACCGTGAACTTCCTCAGTATGGAGAGGGCGCGCACCGCCCTGTCGGGGGTGGGGTAGCAGGGTATCTTGCCCTCCCTGAGTATCCTGTTCGCCCTCTCGCACTTGTCCCCGCCGGGGAAGCAGCACGTCGTTGGGACGGGGATGTCGTCCCTCATCTCGACCAGGATCTTGGCTATGCTCTCGAGGTCGGCGGTGTCAAGGGGGGAGCCCATGACCACCAGGCCGCCCACGGACGGGTCCTTCACGACGACCTCTATCGCGGCCCTGAAGTACTCGGCCTTCGCGTCGCCCCTCACGTCGATGGGGTTGGTGAGCCCCGCCACGTTGGGGACCGACTTGGTTATGTTGTCGAGGGTCTCCTGGGAGAGCTTCGCCGCCTCTATGTACGGGGCCTCGAACGCCGCGTCGGCGGACATGACGCCGAGCCCGCCGGCGTTGGTGATTATGGCTATGCCGTCCTTCTTCATGGGGCTGCACGTGCTGAACACCGACAGCGCGTCCAGCATCTCGTCGAGGTCCTGGGCCCTGTGCAGGTTGAGCTTGTTGAACACCACGTCGTTCACCGCGTCGGAGCCCGCCAGGGACCCGGTGTGGGACGAAGCGGCGGCGGAGCCGGCCTCGGTCTTGCCGGACTTGAACACGACTATGGGCTTCTTGGACTTGACCGCCTCCATCGCCTTGACGAACCTGTCGCCGTTGGAGATGCCCTCGCAGTACATACCTATGACCTTGGTGTTTGGGTCGTTGACCAGCTCCTCCATGACGGCGGCCTCGTCCACGTCCGACTTGTTCCCGAACGTCATGAAGTTGGCCATGCCGATGTCGATGTGCTTGGACCACTCGAGTATGGACGAGCCGAGCGCGCCGGACTGGGAGATCATGGATATGTTGCCCACCGGCGGCAGGATGTGGGTGAAGGTGAAGTTCATCCCGTGGCTGATGTTCATGTTGCCGAAGCAGTTGGGGCCGGCGATCCTGATCCCGTACTTGGCCGCCTCGGCCATGAGCCTCTCCTCGAGCACGGCGCCCTCGTGGCCCGTCTCCTTGAACCCAGCGGTCAGCATCGACACGTACTTGACCCCGGCGGCGCCGAGCTCCTTCATCTCCTCGACCGCCTGCACGTTCTTTATCGCGACGACCGCGAGCTCGATCGGCTCGCCGACGTCCCTGACGGACTTGTACGCCTTGAGGCCCTGTATGACCCCGCCCTTCGGGTTTATGGGGTAGAGCTTCCCTTTGTAGCCTGCGTCGATCATGTTCTTGAGGAGCATGCCGCCGAGCTTCGTCGTGTCCTCCGACGCGCCTAGTATCGCGACGGAGTCCGGCCTGAAATATGCTTTCATACGAGCCGATATTAAATCTTCTTAGATAAAGCTAACCATAGATTTCGTAGAGGGTATGATTTTTCCGTTGCAATAGCTACGTTATCCGCATTTTTAAACTCTTTTTTCACGAAATTCGGAAATTTTCGACAATAAACAGACGTTTTTAGACAATAAACATGTTTTATATTAAAATATTACGTTGATTGTCGTATAACAACTTCGCTTTCTGCGCCGTGAGGGGTGCAACGTATAAGAACACCTACGCCGTTCCCTCGGACGGCCGCGACGGCGTAGGGGCATGACCCCATGATTGCCATGTGCACGATGCGGCTGACAGCGGCCCTGTCCCTGAGAAGGGGCCCTTGCGGTAGCAGCGGTGTGTCACCGCGGCCGTGACCGGAAGCCAACGCAGGGCCCGACACACACCCCCGGCGTAAGTCAATGCCTCGAGGCCGGCGTCATCGCCGGGCTGTGAAAAGGCGTGTTAGCGCCCGGGGGACACCTGCCCCCCCCCCCC
>WRNL01000139.1 GCA_009776625.1 Methanomassiliicoccaceae archaeon
CACCGCCGCGCCTGCCGCTACGTGCTCGGCGAAGCGCCTCTCGATGATGTCCGGCCCGGGCAGGTTCTCGGCGTCGAACACCCGCGGCTTATTCAGCCCCATGGCCCAGGCGGCGTAAGCGGACCAGTCCTTCATGTAGTCCACGCTCTGCGGCACGTCCATGCCCAGCCTGTCGACGACCCTCACTATGGCGTTGCCGAATGCGGTCGGGCCGTGCTCCGTCCCCCTCCGGCGGGACGTGCAGGCGTAGCGGATGAACTCCGTCGCGTACTTCACGCCCCTGTCGGCGACCACGGCGGCGAGCATCTCGCCGTCCATCCTCTGTACGAGCCCCGCGGCCTTCCTCGCGTCCAAGCCTATGCGGATGGCGAACAGGGAGAGGTTCCCGGTGTTCACATCGACGTAGTTCCTCCAGCTCCATGTGTTCTTGTTCGTCTCGACGAACTCCCCCCACTCGCCGCTCTTAAGACCGTCGAGAGCCGTCCTCTTCTGCTCTGCCGTCCCCAGCGGGAGCTGGAGTATGTTCTCGGCGTTCACGCCCTCCCAGCCGAGGGCCTTGAAGATGGCCGCCGCCTCCTGTAATTTCGGGTTGGGCTGGGGGGCAGGGTGCATCAGGTGTTCCCAGCCTTGAAGATGGCCGCCGCCGCCTGTAATTTCGGGTTCATTCCTTTTCCTCCTTTAGCTGCACCGCCAGGATGTGCTTGCACGGGCCGCGCCTGTTCTGATGGTTGAGGTACCATGTGCATGTGCACCTCGCGCCCTGCGCGCCCTGTACGGGGTCGTAGCACACCCTGTACTCCGTCCCGTTCGATCTGACCGCCCATTGGCCCCCGCCGACGTCCTCCGCCGCTTCCGTCAGCTTGCGTGCGGCGACGAGGCGGGGGTTGTCCTTAAGCACCCTGTCCGGCTCGTCGGGCAGCTCCCTGTGGAAATAGGCCCCGTCGTGCGCGTCGAAGCCGAGCTTGCCGGAGACCGCGAGCAGCGCCAGCGCCGCCTGCACCCGCTCCTCGCTCATGTCCCACCTGCTCGCGATCCGCGCCTCGTCCACCGCGGCGTCGAACTCCAACGCCGACCCCACGGACTCGGCGTCCTCCAGGACGTCCTGCCTCGCCAGGGACTCGAGGAGGGAGCCCTCCCCCGAGTGCCCCTGCCACGCCTCGGCGGTCAGGCCGAGGGTGATGCGCGCACCGGGCAGCCCGGCCTCGGCCATGAGAAGCCCCGTATCCGGTTCGGCGGGGGCGTAGACCGTCATCCCCGTCATGTCCGTCATCACGCGCTTCAGGGCACTGAGGCGGTGCAGCCCGGCAACCTTCACCGCCCCGGGCGCACGCCGGGGCATCAGCTTGACGCCGGCGGGGGACGGCGTCAGCCAGCCCGACTGCGCCTTGCCCGTGGCGGACGGCAGCGAGGCGACGAAAGCCATCGCCTGCGGCGCGTTGAGCGTGAATGCAGGCCTCATGTCCCGGTGAATCCCCGCTACGTTCCCGAGCGCCCGCACCCACCTGTCGGGCATCTGGACCGGCCTCTGGCGAACTTCCGCCTCCAGGCCGACGATATCCTCCGCGAGGCTCCCGAAGTGGGAGGCAGCGAGCCCGCCCCTGCCGACCTCCACGCGCAACCTATCCTCTTTTTTGACCTGCGTCAGCGCCTTCCGCAGCTCCGCCCCGATGTCCACGTTAGTCGTGCCGTACCCTATCTCGCCGTCGAACCCCGACTGAAGGAGGTCCAGCCTTGCGTAGACGCTGTTGCATGCGGAGAAGCACTCCGCCCTGAGCCTGTCGCCCTGTGCCGAAAGGACAGGGTCGCGCATGGACACGGGCGTGTAGTTGAAGTACCGGGTGGAAGTGACGTCCGCCAGGACCAGCAGCCCCCTCGCAAGGACCTGCGGGTACACCGCGAACCCCTTGAGGAAGCAGGGGTCGTCGTCCACGCCGGCCGGCGTCAGCGCGGATGCCAGGGCGAGCACCAGGCTGCCGCCCTTGAACACCGAAGGGTATTCGAAAGCCCTCATGCCCTATGTAACCGCATGCGGGATATATACGCTCGCCCCTGCCAGCCGCCCTTCAGGATAACAGGCGGATGCCAATGGGCGGCTGAACAGGGCGCGCGTAGAAGATATAGTCTATATCCGCGCCGGATGAGACTTGATAAATACCGCGCAGGGAATCCTCGTCCATGGCGATCACAACGGAGCTGGCGCTTTCCATGCCGAAGGGGCTCGGAGCGTCGCTGTCCGGCATAGCGACGAGGAAGTCTTTGGAGGGCGCCCCTCCCACTGCCGACCTGGACTACGTCCTGCCCGGCGCAGAGTCGGCGATAGTGTTCGCCGTCCCCTTCGACCAGGGGCTGATAGAGCCCTTCCTGAGCAAAGGGGACTTCTCCCTCAGCGGGCACAAGATCGAGAGGACCACGCTGGCCTTCGGGATATCGTTCGAGCTGTCCACGGTCCTCACGTCCCTGGGGCACAGGGCCGTCCCGGTCGCACCCAACTTCGCTTTCAGGAAGGACGCCCCCAACGGCATATACGACCGCGTCCCGCCCATATCCCTGAAGCTCCTGGCCGCGGCTTGCGGGATAGGCAGCATCGGGCAGTCCGGCCTCCTCCTGACGAAACAGCACGGCGCGGCGTTCTCGCTGGGCGGGGTAGTCACCGACATGGAGCTCGAGCCGACTGCCCCCCTCCCAGAGAGCGAGAACTACTGCGACAGGTGCCTCCTTTGCAAAAAGTCATGCATAGCGGACTTCATCCTCCCCGGGGAGCGGACGGTGACCATCGGCGGTAGGGAGGTGCGTGCGGGCAACTGCAGGCCCGCCGCCAGGTGCGCGTACCCCTGCGGGGGGATCACCGGGCTGGACAGGAGCGGGGAGTGGTCTACCTGGTCCCCTGGGAGGTTCCCGCTGCCCGAGGAAGACGAGGAGTACAGGACGATCTCGAAGAGGTACGTGGAACGGTACCTGCAGAGGCGGAGGGTCGGCCCTGTGTCGTACAACCCGCTGCTCGCCGGCACATACGAGATGCAGTACACCTGCTCCAACTGCCAGTTCGTGTGCCACCCCGACAAGGCCGTGAGGAAGAGGAGGCACGCCCTGCTGGTCGGCGGCGGCGTCGTGGTAGAGGACGAGGGCGGGGGCAAGCGAGCCGTCAGCCCGGAGGAGGCGGAGGAGCTCCTCAGCGGCATGCCGGAAGAGCGCAGAAGGCTGTTCACGGACTGAGGGGGCGTGAATGGCGCAGGCACGACCCGCCGCCCGCGCCGGGCGGCCTCGTGCTGAAAACGTTTATCATCCATGCACGCCATAGAGGGACGTTCCCATGAACGAGATCTGGACCGAGAAATACAGGCCGAGGGACCTCGACGAGGTGATAGGCCAGAAACACACCGCCGAGAGGCTGAAAGCGTACGTGTCGTCGGGCAACATGCCCCACCTCCTGCTGACGGGCCCCCCCGGCACGGGGAAGACCACCTGCGCCCTCGCCCTTGCAAGGGGGCTGTTCGGCGACGAGTGGAAGGGGAACTTCATAGAGCTCAACGCCTCGGACGAGAGGGGGATAGACGTCGTCAGGGGGAAGATCAAGGAGTTCGCGAGGACCGCCCCCCTCGGGAAGGCCGACTTCAAGATAATATTCATGGACGAGGCGGACGCCCTCACGAACGAGGCCCAGGCCGCGCTCAGGCGGACCATGGAGAGGTACTCCAAGGCCTGCCGCTTCATACTCTCGTGCAACTACTCGTCGAAGATAATCGACCCCATCCAGTCCAGGTGCGCCGTGTTCAGGTTCAGCCCCCTCTCCAAAGAGGACCTGGAGGGCTACCTCAGGAGGATCGTCGAGAAGGAGGGCGTCAAGATAGACGACGACGCCCTGGAGGGGCTGGTCCATGTCGCGAGGGGCGACATGAGGCGCGCCGTGAACTCCCTGCAGGTGGCGGCCTCCCTGGGGAAGCAGGTGACGATGGAGGTCGTGTTCCAGACGACCGGGCTCGCCAAGCCGGAGGAGGTCATGAGGATGCTGGAGGCCGCGCTCGGCGGCAACTTCACCGGCGCTAGGGACATGCTCGACGAGATAATGATCACGTACGGCCTGTCGGGGCAGGACATCATAAAGCAGATCCACTCCTCTTTCTTCAGCCTCAGCATAGCCGACCCCGAGAAGGTCATGCTCATGGACAAGACCGGGGAGATCGAGTTCAGGATAGTCGAGGGGAGCAACGAGAGGATACAGCTCGAGGCGCTCCTGGCCTACCTCGTGATGGTGGGCGG